>JAOTYN010000136.1 GCA_029861825.1 Cyclobacteriaceae bacterium | reverse complement strand
CCCATTTTGAAATCAATGACCACAAAAAGACCTGCTTGCTGCAGGGGTTTGACGACATTGATTATTTGTTAAGTCAAAAAGAGGTCATCGCCGCCTTCGAGGAAAACCGATCATTTGCCTAAATGGAAGCTAAAATCACCATATTAAAAGGAGACGGTATAGGTCCCGAAGTAATCGATCAGGCGCTGAAGTGTTTACAGGCGGTGGGGAACAGGTATAATCATAAATTCCATCTTAAAGAAGGTCTGATCGGTGCTGCTGCTATAGATGCCACCGGCGAACCCTTCCCTGCTGAAACCAAGGCCCTTTGCCTGGATGCCGATGCCATATTATTTGGCGCTATTGGCCACCCAAAATATGATAACGACCCCAGTGCCAAAGTACGCCCAGAACAGGGTTTGCTGGCCATGAGAAAAGAACTGGGATTATTCGCTAACCTGCGCCCCGTTAAGAGCTATCCTCAATTATTGCATAAATCCCCCCTAAAAGAAGAGAAAGTAATTGGAGTGGATTTCATTGTGTTCCGGGAGTTGACAGGCGGGATCTACTTCGGTGAACCCAGAGGGCGCAATGAAGCAGGAGATAAAGCCTTCGACACTTGTGTTTACTCGAAACTTGAAATACAAAGAATAGCTAAACTGGCTTTTGAAGCCGCTCAAAGACGTGCAGGGCGATTAACTTTGGTCGATAAAGCCAACGTGTTGGCAACCAGCAGGCTTTGGAGAGAGACGGTTCAGAACATGGCGCAAGACTATCCGGGGGTGACCCTCGAGTATATGTTCGTAGACAACGCTGCCATGCAGATGATCCAGAATCCTTCACGTTTTGACGTAATACTCACCGAGAACATGTTCGGAGATATCATCACTGACGAGGCATCGGTGATCACCGGGTCCATGGGCATGCTGCCTTCTGCCTCTGTAGGTGCTAATCTGGCACTATACGAGCCTATTCATGGCTCTTATCCCGAAGTGGCAGGTATGAACAAAGCCAATCCCATGGCAGCCATACTTTCTCTGGCCATGTTATTGGAATTTAGTTTAGCACTAAGTGATGAAGCTAGGGCTATTGAACAAGCGGTAGTCCACTGTATCGAACAACAAATACTCACTGAAGAGTTGGTTAATGATGAACCCAGCACCACCGAGGAGGTTGGTGAAGCCGTAGCTGGATACCTAGCCCAGTCCACGGCGGTAGCATCAAAATCTCCCTAAAGGATTAGCATTATGCAATTAAAATTACATATCTTTACTTATCATCGGAAAACAAACCATGACAGGTACTTATATCATTTCTTCTGTAGTGATTATTAGTGTACTACTAAGGACACTAAAACGGGAATGGTATAGGTGATCTAAAATCGAAAAAAATTACAAACGCCATTCCCCAGGGGATGGCGTTTTTTTTTATGACTTAAATAATAAATAGACCATGTATTTTAACCGGGATAGCGTAATATTTTTGGACGGCAATTGGCTTAAGGCATCAGAATTGGTGGGTGACCTATTCAGTCAAACGCTGCATTACGGCAATGGGGTATTTGAAGGGATCCGCGCATATCAAACCCCTGAAGGGCCTCATATTTTTAAGGCCAAAGAACATTTTGACCGTTTACATTACTCGGCCTCCAAGATGTTCATTGAGATACCTTATAAAACAGAGGAGCTTGTGGAAATCGCCTATCAGCTCTTAAAGAAAAACAACCTCCAAAATGCTTACATTCGGCCATTAGTTTACCTGGGTGCCAACATGGCGCTTACAGAGACTAAGGAAGTGTATGTGCTTATGGCGGCATGGGAGTGGGGTCGCTACTTGGGTAATGATCCCTTGAAAGTGATGATTTCCAGTTATGAAAAACAAAGCCCCAAATCGGTTCCGGTAGACGCCAAGATCTGTGGGCATTACACCAACTCCATTCTGGCTACCATGGAAGCAAAATCCAAAGGTTTCGATGAGGCTTTGATATTGGATGCTGAGGGAAACATAGCCGAAGGCCCGGGAGCCAATTTCTTTTTTGAGAAAGACGAAGTGCTCTATACCCCAAATTTAGGAAACATCCTTCCTGGGATCACCAGGGCAACTGTTATGGATTATGCTAAAGAAATGGGTTATCGGGTAATAGAGAAGGTAGTAAAGCCGGAGGAGCTTATGGAAGCCGACGCCGCTTTTTTCACAGGTACGGCTACGGAGATTGCGGGCATCAAATCAATTGGTGGCCATGAATTTAAGCTGGACTGGGAAGATACCATCGCCTACAGCCTATTTCTAATGTATCGACAACGAGTAGTAAACAACGAATTTAGAGACTTTACTTTGGTATGAACCATGGAGCCGCTGAATAAATATAGTAAAAGGATAACGCAGGACAGCACTCAGCCGGCTTCCCAGGCTATGTTGCATGCTATTGGGCTCACTAAAGAGGACCTGGCCAAAGCCCAGATAGGAATTGCCAGTACCGGATACGAAGGCAACCCCTGCAATATGCAACTAAATGACCTGGCTCAAATAGTAAAAAAGGGTATCCTCGAAGAGTCATTGATAGGTCTGGTATTCAATACCATCGGGGTTAGCGATGGGATCTCCATGGGAACTCCTGGGATGCGCTATTCTTTACCATCCCGTGATATTATTGCAGATTCAATCGAAACGGTGGTGAATGCTCAAAGCTACGATGGAGTAGTGGCAGTGGTAGGTTGCGACAAGAATATGCCTGGAGCTATGATGGCCTTGGGCCGTTTGAACAGGCCGGGAATAATCGTCTACGGCGGAACCATTGCCCCCGGAAGGTATAAAGATCGCCGCCTGGATATAGTATCGGCCTTTGAAGCTTTGGGAGAACGGTATTCCGGAGCGATCACCGAGGAAGACTTCCAAGGAGTGATTCAAAATGCCTGCCCTGGTGCCGGGGCCTGCGGAGGTATGTACACCGCCAATACCATGGCCTCTGCCTTAGAGGCAATGGGCATGTCGTTACCTTATAGTGCCAGCAATCCCGCTACCAGTGAGGAAAAATCTCAGGAATGTTTGCAAGCCGGTCGTTTTATTCACCGGTTGTTGGAACTGGACCTTAAACCTCGTGATATTGTGACCAAGGAGGCCATGGAAAACGCCTTAAAGGTAGTGATGGTTCTGGGAGGATCTACCAATGCAGTATTGCATTTGCTGGCCATTGCCAAATCCCTGGAACTGGATTTGAGCCTGGCCGATTTCCAAAGAATCAGCGATACTACGCCGTATTTGGCGGACCTTAAGCCCAGCGGCCGATACCTCATGGAGGATCTGCACAATATCGGCGGCACTCCTGGTGTGATGAAGATGTTGCTAGCCCAGGGCTTGCTAAACGGCGATTGCATCACCGTTACCGGAAAAACCTTGGCCGAAAACCTGGAAGAACTACCTGGTCTGAAGGATGATCAGGCTATAATCAGGCCCATAGATAATCCTATAAAAACGTGTGGACATTTGCAGATCTTATTCGGCAACCTGGCCGAAGGTGGTGCGGTGGCCAAGATCACCGGAAAGGAAGGAGAGCGCTTTAAAGGTATAGCAAAGGTGTTCGAAGGGGAATTCTCCGCCAACAGGGGCATTCGTGAAGGTAAGGTAAATCCGGGCGATGTGGTGGTGATCCGTTATGAGGGCCCCAAAGGAGGACCTGGCATGCCGGAGATGTTGAAACCCACAGGCGCCATAATGGGTGCGGGTTTGGGCGATGAAGTGGCTTTGATCACAGACGGACGCTTCTCCGGAGGTACCCATGGATTTGTAGTGGGTCACATCACTCCTGAAGCTCAGGAAGGCGGGGTGATCGCTCTGTTGAAGGATGGTGATACCATAACAATCGACGCCGTTAATAATGAGATATCGGTGGACCTAACGGAACAGGAAATCGAGGAGCGGCGGGCAACCTGGACCGCCCCTCAATTAAAAGAAAAAAGTGGAATTCTATACAAATACGCAAAATCGGTTTCTTCAGCAGCCGAAGGCTGCATAACGGACAATTGACATGGAAGCATTGGTAAAAGAAAGTAAGACCTCAGTCTCAAAAAAGGTAATGACGGGAGCAGAAGCGGTGATTTGCTCCTTGCTGGAGGAGGACGTGGATACCATTTTTGGTTACCCTGGGGGAGCAATCATGCCTATATATGATGCTTTGTATCAATATCAAGATCAAATTAACCACGTGCTGGTACGGCATGAACAAGGAGCTACCCACGCTGCACAAGGTTACGCACGGGTGGTAAGCAATAAGGTAGGGGTGGTGTTTGCCACCTCAGGGCCCGGTGCTACTAATTTGATAACCGGCATTGCCGATGCTCAAATCGACAGTACTCCCTTGGTCTGTATAACGGGACAGGTTCCCTCAGCTCTATTGGGTACGGACGCCTTCCAGGAAACCGATGTGATTGGGATCTCAATGCCTGTTACTAAATGGAATCATCAAGTCTCCGATGCCCGGGAGATTCCGGAGGTGCTGGCCAAGGCTTTCTATATCGCTAAATCAGGACGCCCAGGGCCTGTACTCATCGATATCACTAAAGACGCTCAGTTTGCATCTTTAGAGTTCGAATATAAAAAATGCCAAAACATCAGGACCTATCACCCACGTCCTGTACTTAATAAGGAGCGGCTTAAGGAAGCCGCGGACCTGATAAATAAGGCCCAACAGCCGTTTCTGCTTTTAGGTCAAGGTGTGTTATTGTCGCATGCACAGGACACCCTGCGTAAATTTATTGAGAAGGCGGATATTCCCACTGCATGGACTATTCTGGGTTTGTCAGCATTGGATCACGACCATCCACTGAATGTAGGCATGCTGGGTATGCATGGTAACTATGCACCTAACGTACTCACCAATGAATGTGACCTTCTGATTGCAGTAGGCATGCGTTTCGACGATCGGGTGACTGGTGATTTGTCCAGATATGCCACTCAAGCCAAAGTAATCCATATTGAGATCGACCCCTCAGAGATCGACAAAAATGTAAAAACCGACGTGGCTGTGGTGGCAGATGCCAATGAGGCCTTAGAAGCCCTAATACCCCTGGTTAAGAAGGCTAAACATCAGGAATGGCGCCAGAAATTTGCGGACCTGCACAAAATAGAGGAGGAGAAAATCATCAAGAAAGATCTTTATCCTCATGAGCAAGGCATTAAAATGGGTGAGGTTGTGAGAAGGATCTCCGAACAAACCAAGGGTGAAGCTATTGTGGTCACCGATGTTGGCCAACATCAAATGAGCAGCGCGCGCTATTATAATTTTAAAAAATCTCATAGCAATGTTACCAGCGGGGGATTGGGGACCATGGGCTTTGCCTTACCAGCAGCCATGGGAGCTAAGATTGGCTGTCCTCATCGAGAAGTGGTGGCCATTATTGGAGACGGTGGTTTTCAGATGACCCTGCAGGAACTGGGCACTATTTACCAATATGATATACCGGTTAAAGTGGTCATACTGAATAACGGTTTTCTGGGCATGGTTCGGCAATGGCAGCAGCTGTTTTTTGAAAAACGGTACTCCTTTACTGAAATGAAGAACCCCGAATTCACCACTATTGCCCGGGGATTTTCCATTGAAAGTGAAAAGATCACTTCCCGGGACCAGTTGGATGACGCTATCAGCGCTATGCTGGAGCATCCAGGCGCCTATTTGTTGGATGTGGTAGTGGAAAAAGAAGAAAATGTATTTCCAATGGTGCCCTCAGGTGCTGCGGTATCGGAAATTAGAATGGAATAGCTTGTAAAAAAATGAATCAAGTCAAGACCAAAAATAATATGGAGGTTCCGGCAACGGACGAAGTACGATCTTTTATCCTGTCCATTCTGACAGAGAATAAAAGTGGTTTACTCAATGCGGTTACCATCATTTTCACCCGGCGTAAGATCAACATTGAAAGTATCAATGTGTCGGAAACCGAGGTGGAGGGAGTGAGCCGTTACACCATTGTAATCAATACCACCCGTGAGCTGGCGGAGAAAGTGGTAAAACGGATCCGCAAACTGATCGATGTTTTCTGGGCCTTTGTCTATGAAAATGAGGAGATCTTTTATCAGGAGATCGCACTCTATAAGGTTCCTACAAACGTATTTTTGCACGGTGACAATACCGAACATTTGGTACGGAACAACGGAGCCCGTATTCTGGTGATCGAAGAGGACTATATCATCATCGAAAAAACCGGTCACCAGCATGAGACCCGCGATCTATTGGAGAAACTCAAACCTTACGGAGTGCTGGAATTTGTGAGATCAGGGCGGATCGCGATGTCGAAGTCTACACGGCGTACCGACACCTTTTTGCAAGAATTACACAATCATCAACAATAAAATCAAAAACATAAAATACACTAATATGGCGAAGTTAAATTTTGGAGGAGTTGAGGAAGAAGTTCTGACCCGCGATGAATTTCCCTTGGAAAAAGCTCTGGAAACATTAAAAGATGATACTATAGCGGTCCTCGGCTACGGCGTCCAGGGACCTGGACAAGCCTTAAATCTGAAGGACAATGGATTCAATGTTATCGTGGGGCAGCGCTATCCTTCTGCCTCTTGGGATAAAGCTCTGGCAGATGGCTGGGTACCGGGGGAAACCTTGTTTTCAATTGAGGAAGCTTGCGAACGAGGAACTATCATACAATTTCTCTTGTCGGATGCCGGGCAAATAGCGTTATGGCCTACGGTAAAGAAATACCTTACCCCTGGCAAGACCTTGTATTTCTCTCACGGTTTCGGCATCACCTTCAACGACCAGACCGGTATTGATCCCCCTGAGGATGTGGATGTGGTGCTGGTAGCCCCAAAAGGCTCTGGTACTAGTCTGAGACGTATGTTCTTACAGGGTAAAGGACTTAACTCAAGCTTTGCTGTGCATCAGGACTACACCGGCAAAGCTCGTGAGCGAGTAGCCGCCCTGGGCATTGGAGTGGGGTCCGGATACTTGTTCGAGACTAATTTCCAAAAAGAGGTATACAGTGACCTAACAGGCGAAAGAGGTACGCTGATGGGAGCCTTAGCAGGAATATTGGAGGCCCAATACAACCTGCTGCGAAGTAAGGGGCATACCCCTAGCGAAGCCTTCAATGAAACCGTGGAGGAATTGACGGAAAGCCTGATACTGCTGGTAGCGGAGAATGGTATGGATTGGATGTTTGCCAATTGTTCCACCACAGCTCAACGCGGGGCTTTGGATTGGAGACATAAATTCCGGGACGCAGTAGAACCTGTTTTCCAGGAACTGTACCAAAAAGTAGCCAGTGGTGAAGAAGCCAAACGCTCAATCGAAACCAATAGTCAGCCTGATTACCGGGAAAAATTAGCCGAGGAATTACGGGAACTCCGGGAGTCGGAAATGTGGCAAGCCGGTGCTATGGTGCGAAAATTACGACCGCAAAATCAGAAAGAGGAAAAGCCATCGATGGTTTAATCAGCATGCCTGTAGATAAAGCAAAAGTCAAGGCATATCATCCTCGGCTAAAGGACATTGAGGACGCAAAGGAGCGGTTACAGGGAGTAGTAACACACACTCCCTTAATGGAAAACCTCAATCTGTCCAATACCTACGGCGCCCGTATCTTTCTGAAAAGGGAAGATTTACAGGTGGTAAGGTCGTACAAGATCCGGGGAGCCTATAATAAAATGTCCTTGATGAAGGCTTCAGAGCGGGAGCATGGGATAGTCTGTGCAAGTGCTGGAAATCACGCTCAAGGAGTGGCCTACTCCTGCCGGAAACTGGGTATTCATGGGACTATCTTTATGCCTAATCCTACGCCCAAGCAGAAGATTAACCAAGTCAAAATGTTTGGGGGCGATCAGGTGGAGATCATTATTGTAGGAGACACCTTCGACGATTCTTATCAAGAAGCTAAGACATATTGCAACCAGCATCAAAGTGTATTCATCCACCCTTTTAACGACCCCTTGGTCATAGAGGGTCAAGGAACGGTAGGTCTGGAGATTTGGGAAGATACAAATTACCCCATTGACTACCTGTTCCTTCCTGTTGGAGGGGGAGGATTGGCCTCAGGGGTCTCCTCCCTGTTTAAACAATTAAGCCCTCATACCAAGATTATAGGGGTGGAACCAGCTGGTGCGCCGGCAATGAAAAGATCCATTGACGCCAATGATCTGGTTAAGCTGGATAAGATCGATAAGTTCGTGGATGGTGCCGCTGTACAAAAAGTTGGTGATCTGACCTTGGAAATATGCCGGGAACATTTGGATGAGATGGTCCTGGTACCAGAAGGAGCGGTTTGTTCCACCATCCTAAAGCTTTATAATGAGGAGGCCATTGTGGTTGAACCAGCAGGAGCCCTGACCATAGCCGCTTTGGATTATTACCGGGATCAAATAATGGATCAACATGTGGTTTGTCTGGTCAGTGGTAATAATAATGATATAACCCGAACTGAAGAGATTAAGGAACGCTCTCTGTTATTCGAAGGTTTGAAGCATTATTTTATCGTGAGGTTCCCTCAACGCGCCGGAGCCCTACGTGAATTTCTGGAGCATGTGCTGGGCCCGGATGATGATATTACACACTTTGAATACTCCAAGAAGAACAATCGCGAAAAAGGGCCTGCCCTGGTGGGCATTGAAATCCAAAAGCCTGAGAATCTGCAGCCGCTCCTGGATCGGATGGCAGCAAGAAAATTCGCCTACGAGTATCTCAATGATAACAGCGACCTGTTTCAGTACTTGATCTAAGGTACTGATGCAAAATTGACAAAATTGACCAAACTGAAAGACGGTAAATTGTGAAGTGTACAACGATGCGCGGCACATTTGCAATATTTTTCAATTAGGGTCCAATAAATCGACAAAATTTTAATAAAACAGGTGTTTTTATTAAATTTATAGTTTCATGTAGGACTGAATCTGTACGGCGCCAGCCAGCACTGAAGCTTCCCCTGATTTGGTCAAATAAGTCAGATTCAGGTAACATCAGACGCTAAAGAATGAAAGAAGAGCCAAGAAACTCATTGTATCTTCCGCAGATGGAAAAAGACGCCTGCGGTATCGGCTTTGTAGCCAACCTAAAGGGAGTCAGATCGCATCAAGTGGTGGCAGACGCCCTGGTTATGCTGCAAAACATGGAGCACAGAGGCGCTTGTGGGTGTGAACCTGAAACAGGGGATGGCGCAGGCATCCTGATCCAGGTTCCGCATGAATTTTTCCAGGACGAATGCAGAAAGCTGCGCATAGATCTGGGAGATAAGGGCACCTATGGAGTTGGTATGGTTTTTTTTCCCAAAGAGGAGTTGGTAAAAGAGGCCTGTCGTCAAAGGCTATATGAGATTGCTGAAAAGTTGGATTTGCAGATCATTGGATTCAGGAGGATACCCATCAATAACCACAATATTGGTCAGTCTGCAAAGTCCGTTGAACTTCACTATGAACAAATCTTCATCCGGCAGAAAGAA
>JAOTYN010000135.1 GCA_029861825.1 Cyclobacteriaceae bacterium | reverse complement strand
CGCCGATCTCAGCGTGACACCCGCTGAAGTTCAGGCTTTTTTTAACCGTATACCAAAAGACAGTCTCCCTTATTTTTCGGCGGAAGTTTCCGTAGGACAGATCGTAAAAATTCCGGAGATCGGAAGAGCTCAGAAAGATAACGCCCGAGAACAGCTGCTTTCTTATAAAAAGCGCGTGGAGGCCGGAGAATCTTTTGAAACACTAGCTCAAAAATACTCACAAGGTCCCTCAGCTCCCAAGGGAGGCAACCTGGGATTCCAGTATCGCGGCAACCTAGTACCGGCCTATGAAGCTGCGGCCCTGCAACTGGAGCCCGGCAAGATCAGCGATCCCGTAGAATCGGAATTCGGATTTCATTTAATCCAACTTATAGAAAGAAGAGGTAATGAATACAACAGTCGCCATATCCTTCTGCAATTAGAGCCTTCCGAAGAAGATTTGGAAGAGGTACGGGTATACCTGGACAGTTTACGCACGGCCATCATCACGGATAGCCTTTCGTTTGAAAAGATCGCCAAAGAATATAGCGATGATCAACTCACCGCCTCGAATGGTGGATTCATGATGGGTGAAACCGGCTCGGCCTTTGTGGCCACTGATCAGCTGGACTTCGAAACATTCCTAACACTGGATACCATGAAGCTGGGAAATATCACCGCCCCGCTCAGTTATAGACTGGAAGATGGAAAAGACGCCATGCGCATCCTTTACTATAAAGACAAAATTAAGCCCCACCAGGCCAATCTGCTGGACGACTACCAAAAAATATCCAATGCCGCGCTAGCAGAAAAAAGAAATCGAATTCTAAATTCATGGTTCGACAAGGCTCGCAATGATGTATTCATTCGTATCGACGATGAATACAATAATTGCCAAATCCTGCAATGATCATGACTAATACTCAAATTTATGGAGCCATTTAAAACCGAAGTCGAAGCCGCTAACGGCTTACATGAGGCCTACAATAAACTGAAATCACAAATCTCCAAAGTAATAATTGGTCAGGACGAGGTGGTCAAGCTAGTGCTTACTTCTATTTTCTGTCAGGGCCATAGCTTGCTGGTAGGGGTACCTGGACTGGCCAAAACCTTGTTGATTCAGACAGTGGCCTCTGCCTTAAATTTGAGTTTCAACCGCATTCAGTTTACTCCCGACCTCATGCCCAGTGACATACTGGGGGCTGAAACTTTGGACAAAGAGCGGAATTTCCAGTTTATAAAAGGACCTGTTTTTGCTAATATCATTTTGGCCGATGAAATTAACCGCACACCACCCAAGACTCAAGCGGCTTTGCTGGAATCCATGCAGGAATATAAAGTCACCATCGCCGGCCATGACTATTTTCTGGAGAAACCCTTCTTTGTACTGGCTACACAAAATCCCATTGAACAAGAGGGAACCTATCCCCTGCCTGAGGCTCAGTTGGATCGATTCATGTTCAATATCTTATTGGAATACCCCACATACCAATCGGAAGTAGAAATTGTAAAGATCACCACAGGCAACGAATTTCCAGAGGTCTCCCGTGTGCTTACTGCCGATGAGATCAAATTCTACCAGGAATTGGTACGAAAAGTACCCATCGCCGACAATGTGGTGGAATATGCGGTAAACCTGGTTCATAAGACCCGGCCTAAAACCGACAGCGGGGCGGACGTTTCCAATGAATACTTAGAATGGGGTGCCGGACCCCGAGCCAGCCAGTATCTGGTGCTGGCCGCGAAATGTAATGCGCTGATCAGTGGCAAATATTCTCCGGATATCGAAGATGTGCAAGCTACCGCCAAGCCCATTCTGCGTCACCGTATCGTACGTAACTTCAAGGCCGAAGCCGAAGGTATTACCGTGGACAATGTAATTGAGCAATTACTATAACCTCAATTGGTGATCACCAGAAAGTTTCCCTGAAGGCTGGTATTGTATAATCTTAGAGGTAAAGAAGCTGGTCCCCCAGTGGGAAATCCATCGAAATTGAAGGTGCTGGTACAGCAACTATCGATCATGAATAAGCCACTGGATTCAACCTCTACCAGAGCGCAGTCCTCCAAAGGCTGGTAAGAGCAATTGCGTTCGAAAGCCCGGTACTCATCTATAGTGGCACGGTATATCAAAATCCCACGCACCCCGCCGGTTATGGCTACTGTTCCTCCAATGAACTGCAGGCTTTGATATTGTTGGTTGGTAAGATTAATGGTTTCATTGACAATAGCAGGCGGTATTTGATCTTGGGGGTCGGTACTGTCACAGGCCCATAGTAAACCCGAAATCAAGCAAAACCCCATTAATTTACTGCGAATATTCATAGAAACCTTTTCCGGATTTTCGGCCCAAATGACCGGCATCTACTTTTTGCTGTTGGATCCTGTTGGGCCTGAACTTGGGATCGTTGTGAAAAGCTCGGTACATGGATTTTGTAACGGCATAGTTAGTATCGATTCCGATAAGGTCCATTAACCTAAAAGGCCCCAAGGGGAATCCTGTGGCCTCCAATAAAGTATCAATTCCCTGCACATCCGATACCCCTTCCTCCAGGATCTTAAGGCTTTCCACATAATAGTGTCGCGCCACCCGATTTACGATGAATCCCGGTGAATCGTTGGCCACCACCCCGGTCTTTCCCAGACTAACGGTAAAATCCTGCAGTAACTGTATCAGTTCCGGATCGGTGGCTGAACCACTGATAATCTCCACTAGTTTCATAATATGTGCAGGGTTGAAAAAATGTAGCCCTGCAAAGCGCGCAGGATTGTTGAGCCCGGCAGCGATTTGGGTTACGGGAATAGAACTGGTATTGGAAGTGTAGTAGGTTTGCGGAGAATTGATAGCTTCCAGATCGGCAAATAACTGTTGCTTCACTGCCAGGTCCTCCAGAATAGCTTCAATGATAAGATCGGCGGTTACCTCCATGATCTGATCGGTCAAGGTCAAACGGTCCAGGGTTTGATCCATGAGCTCCTCGGATACCTTGCCTCGTTCAATTCCCTTTTGCAGATTTAACAAAATGGCGGCCTGAGCCTTTTTCAGGGTATCCTTGTTGATATCATAAAGCACCACCTGATATCCAGCCATGGCGGCCACTTGGGCAATGCCTTGACCCATGGTCCCGGCGCCCACTACACCTACCTTTTTAATGTGATCTTGAACTCCCATTCCTAGAATCCCAAAGATGAGAATTGGCGCAAGAACCGCACGTCGTTCTGCGTGAATAGGCGCAGGTCATTGATTCCATACTTTAGCATACAGGTCCTCTCAATACCCAGACCGGCAGCATAACCGGTATATTTTTGGGAGTCGATGCCGCAGTTTTCCAATACATTAGGGTCCACCATTCCGGAACCTCCTATCTCCACCCACCCTGTGTATTTGCAGATATTGCAGCCTTTACCATGGCAGATCAGGCAGGAAATATCAATCTCCGCACTTGGTTCGGTAAAAGGAAAATAAGAAGGCCGGAATCGGATCTTGACATCCTTACTGAACATCTCCCGGGCAAAGTGGTAGAGGGTTTGCTTCAAGTCAACAAATCCCACGTTTTCATCCACATACAGGATCTCATATTGGTGAAATATACAATGTGCCCTGGCCGATATCGCCTCGTTACGAAATACCCTGCCGGGAGAAAGGGTGCGTATAGGTGGTTTCTGATTTTCCATTATCCTTATCTGGACATTGGAAGTATGGGTTCGCAACGCTATATCCGGGTCCTTTTCTATGAAGAAAGTATCTTGCATTTCCCGGGCAGGGTGATTCGGAGGGAAATTTAAGGCGGTGAAATTGTGCCAGTCGTCTTCGATTTCAGGCCCTTCAGAAACGTTGAAGCCCAGTCGACCGAATATTTCTATAATGCGCTCCCAAGTAGCGCTTAAGGGATGTATGCCACCTATGCCTATCCCACCTGGTGGCAAGGTGAGATCCTTGAGATCTCCAGTTGACGTCTGAGAAGATAGCTTCAAAGCGGAGATCAGCACTTTGAATTTTACTTGAGCCTCATTCTTTAGCTCATTAAGGCTCTTGCCAAGTTCTTTGCGCTTTTCAGCAGGAGCCTCCTTGATACCCTCAAATAATTGAGTCATCACCCCTTTGCGGCTGATGAACTTCAGACGAAAGGCTTCTAGTTCCTGCTCATTGTTTACCTGGTAGTTTTTTATTTCCTCTTTTAGGATGTCGACTTGATCCAGCATCCTGCAAAGTTAGGTAAGGATCATACCAGCTCCAACGGTTTCGTTAGTAAATTCATCCACTAATATCACGCTTCCCGTACTGCGATTCCGCCGGTAGCTATCATAAAATAAGGGTTGAGTAGTACGGATCAAAATACGACCAATATCATTGAGGCCAATGGTAAGGTCATCTTCTATGCGGTGTAAGGTATTGATGTTGACTTTATAACGCACCTCTTTCACAATGCAGCGCAGTTCCTTGGAAGTATGCTTTATGGAGTATTTCCCTCTGGGATTTAGAGGCTTGTCATTAAGCCAGCATATCATAAGCTCAATATCTTGTCCAACATGAGGCTGATTATTGGTCCGCACGATCATATCTCCCCGGCTGACATCGATCTCATCTTTCAATGTCATGACCACGGACATGGGCGGGAATGCCTCGTCCAGGTCGCCATCCATGGTTTGGATATTTTCAATGATACTGGTAAATCCCGAGGGTAAGGACATTACTTCATCACCGGGCTTAAATACTCCGCCTTCAATTCTACCAGCGTATCCTCGGAAGTCATGATGTTCGTCGGACTGAGGGCGGATTACTCTTTGTACGGGGAATCGACAATCCACATAATTCATATCACTGGCGATATGTACATTTTCCAGAACGTATAGCAAAGTTGATCCATCATACCAATCCATGGTTTGACTCTTGTTCACCACATTGTCCCCTTTCAAAGCGCTTATGGGTATGTAATGGATATCAGGGATATCCAATTTATGGCTGAAATTTTCAAAGTCTTCAACGATAGTATCAAAAGCTTCTTGCTTGTAGTCCACCAGATCCATTTTATTAACGCACAATACCAAATGTTTGATCTGCAGCAATGAAGCAATAAAAGCGTGGCGGTTGGTCTGTTCAACCACTCCATGACGAGCATCAACCAATACGATAGCTAAATTGGCAGTAGATGCTCCCGTGACCATATTCCGGGTGTACTGTATATGTCCTGGAGTATCCGCGATGATGAATTTTCTTTTGGGGGTAGCAAAATAGCGGTAGGCCACATCTATGGTAATGCCCTGCTCACGCTCTGCTCTCAATCCATCTGTAAGCAATGCCAAATTTACATAGCCGTCACCCATTTGCTCGCTGGTCTTTTCAATGGCTTCCATTTGGTCGGCGAAAATAGCTTTTGAGTCGTAAAGCAATCGACCGATCAAGGTACTTTTTCCGTCATCCACACTGCCTGCGGTGGTGAACCGCAGCAGATCCATGTTGAGGTATTTTTCTGAACTTATAGTGTTGTTATCTGACATCTTTTTGCTAGTGCTAAATTAGAAATAACCCTCCTTCTTGCGGTCTTCCATGGCTGCTTCAGAGCGCTTATCATCAGCCCTGCCTCCCCGTTCTGTTTCCCGGGCGGAGGCCACTTCTTGTATAATGGTCTCTACGGATCCGGCCTCAGATTCCACTGCACCGGTACAGGTCATGTCGCCCACAGTTCGAAACCTGATGGTCAGTTCCTCATACTGTTCTTTCTCCGTAAGATTTAAAAAATCACACTTGGCCAACAGTACTCCATTACGACGTACCACTTCCCTTTGATGGCTGAAATATATCGAAGGAATCTCCAGATTCTCCAATGCGATATATTGCCATACATCCATCTCCGTCCAATTACTGATGGGGAATACCCGGAAATGCTCTCCGGGATCTTTGCGTCCGTTTAATAAATTCCACAGCTCCGGTCGCTGATTCTTAGGATCCCATTGACCAAATTCATCGCGGTGCGAAAGAAATCGTTCTTTGGCACGGGCTTTTTCCTCATCGCGTCGGGCCCCGCCAAAACAGGCATCGAAGTGGTGCTCCTCGATGGCATCAAGTAAAGTGGTGGTCTGCAGATTATTGCGGCTGGCGTTAAGTCCCGATTCCTCCGCCACCCGGCCCTGATCGATAGAATCCTGGACGCTGCTGACGATGAGGCGCACGCCGATGTCCGATGCTAATTTGTCCCGGAAGTGAATGGTTTCCGGGAAATTATGTTCAGTGTCGATGTGCATGAGCGGGAAGGGCAACCGGGCTGGCCAGAAGGCCTTTTGCGCCAATCTTACTAAAACGATGGAGTCCTTACCGCCGCTGAACAGCAATACAGGCCTTTCAAATTGTGAGGCGATCTCCCTAAAAATAAAAATGGCTTCTGCCTCCAACTGCTTTAAATGGGTTAGATTATAAGAGTACATATGTAAAATTCAGACTTAGTCGACGGTTATTTTGGGTAGGATACTGTCCAAAAGCTGCTTTTGACAGTCCTGAACGGAGTACTGGTCCGTCCGTATCTCTAACGAAGGGGTTGGTGGTTCTTCAAAAGGAGCATCAATTCCCGTAAATTTTTTAATCTCTCCGCTACGCGCCTTGGCATACAGTCCTTTTACATCGCGTTCCTCACATACTTCCAGCGGGCAATTAATAAATACCTCGAAGAAAAGATCCTCACCGATTACTTCTTTGGCCATGGACCTTATGGCGATGGTAGGGCTGATAAGCGAGCATATGGTAATCACACCGGCTTGGGCAAACAATTTCGATACCTCCGCGGCTCTTCGAATATTCTCTGTTCGATCCTCGTCAGAAAATCCCAAATTGTTGTTAATACCCGATCGGAGATTGTCGCCGTCCAGTAATTTTGTCAAAAATCCCATCTCATAAAGATTGTTCTCCAGTGATCGGGCTAAGGTACTTTTTCCGGATCCTGAGAGTCCGGTCATCCAGACTACCATTGATTGCTGTTTGAGCAATTGTTGCTTTTTCTCCCGGCTTAATATGCTGTCAAAAATTGGATAAATATGTTCCACAAGGCTTTAAATAAAAGTTGATCTTAAAATTGAAGTACAAAAATAGTATTAAAAATTGAAAATTTTAAACTTTTCAAATATTTACATACCTTTGAGGTTCAAATTTACTCCCAACAAGATGATCGGTCAAATCCAGGAAAAAAAAATAATTTCAATCGCCAAAAAGGCTGGAGATGCTATACTTGAAATCTACCACCATGCGGATTTCTCCAAGGTGGTGGACTTCAAAGGGGATAACTCACCCTTGACCCTTGGAGATAAGGCTTCACATGAAGTAATCATGGAGGAACTGAGTGTGTTACACCCTGAGATCCCCATAATTTCCGAGGAAGGTAAAGACATTCCCTATGAGCAGCGAAAGTCCTATGATACTTTCTGGCTGATAGATCCATTGGACGGCACCAAAGAGTTCATAAAACGCAACGGGGAGTTTACCGTCAATATCGCATTGATCCAAAATGGCCGCCCTATCTTTGGAGTGGTCCATGTTCCTTATTTGGGAATTACCTATTATGGAAGCCAGGACGGGGGAGCATTTTTACTTGAAAAGGATCAGCCAGCTCGTCCCATACGGGTCAACTTCAAAGATTCAGCACGTGTGGCCGTGCGCAGTAAGTCACACGCTTCACCAGAGGAAGAAGGTGTACTGGCCCGGTACGATGCCGTTGAGAGTATTTCCCGTGGGAGCTCACTAAAGTTCTGCATGGTAGCTGAAGGAAAAGCAGATATTTACTACCGCCATGGACCAACCATGGAGTGGGATACTGCAGCTGGACAGGCGGTGGTAGAAGCTGCCGGGGGTAAAGTATTCGTAGGCACAAGCGATCAAGTCTTTACCTACAATAAAGAAAGTCTGTTGAACAGCAGCTTTCTTTGTCTGGGTTTTTGATCAACCCTAACATAGATATTTTATTGCTTTTCTCTGATTTTCGAGGATTATTGCGCATTGGGGTATAACTTTAGCATCCGATGTTGCTCAAGGAAGTTTCATTATTACTGAAGAAGGAATTCGTACTGGAAATCCGTCAGAAATACGCCCTTAATGGGATTATTCTCTATCTGGCTAGTACCATTTTCATCTGTTATTTGAGCTTCAACCTCATGCCCAATCAATTGCAACCATTAACCTGGAATGCCCTGTTTTGGATCATTATACTATTTACCGCAGTAAATGCAGTGGCCAAGAGTTTCCTACAAGAAAGTGGAGGGCGGTTGATGTACTATTATACCCTGGCCAGCGCCCGGGGAATTATTATCTCCAAGATCATCTATTACACCCTCTTGTTGGTACTTTTAGGGTTAACCGGCTATCTATTCTATAGTTTAGTACTAGGTAATCCTGTGCAAAATAAGGGGCTTTTTCTTTTGAATATTGTATTGGGCTCGGTAGGGATTGCCGCAACCTTGACTTTGATCAGCAGTGTAGCAGCTAAAGCTCAAAGCAACCAGACACTGCTAGCGGTATTGGGATTGCCCGTGCTAATCCCAGTAATTTTAATGACCATAAAAATCTCTAAGAACGCTTTGGATGGTTTGGCTTGGTCCGTAAGTCAATCGGCAATAATCACCTTGCTGGCTGTGGACGTAATGGTAGCGACTTTAGCCATACTGTTGTTCCCTTATATTTGGAGAAGCTAAACTGAACCCATGAAAAAGCACTGGTGGAAAATACTAACGGTTGTTCTGTTGCTGTACAGCATCGTAGGCGGACTGTTAATGGATGTACCGCGACTGCATATTTTAAACGAGTCCATAAGGAACACCTTTTATCATGTACCTATGTGGTTGGGAATGATGATCCTCTTGCTGACATCTGCGGTGTTTTCAGTATTGTATCTCAAAAAACCATTGCAGTCATATGATATTGCAGCATACGAATTTGCCAAAGTCGGTATTCTCTTTGGTATCCTGGGCATCGTTACCGGAATGATATGGGCCAACTTCACCTGGGGTTCGCCCTGGAGCGGAGATCCCAAGCAAAACAATGCCGCTATTGCCTTATTGATATATTTTGCCTACACCCTGTTAAGGGGGTCACTGAAAGATGATCAACAGCGGGGGCGGATCGGTGCAGTTTACAATGTTTTTGCCTTCGCCACCCTCATTCCGTTGCTCTACATATTGCCTGGAATGACGGACTCCCTGCATCCTGGGAGTGGTGGCAACGCCGCTTTCGGAGATATTGATCTGGACAATCGACTTCGTATGGTATTCTACCCCGCAGTGTTGGGCTGGACACTCTTAGGGGTATGGCTGGCAACTCTGGGTATTCGAATGCAAAAAATAAGCTATCAACGTGAACTTTCGGAATTATCGTAACATGAAAAAATTAATACTGTTCCTTTGTTTGGTATTTAGTCTTAATGCAACAGCACAAGAAACTTATCAAGGTGCGGAGAATAC
>JAOTYN010000555.1 GCA_029861825.1 Cyclobacteriaceae bacterium | reverse complement strand
GGCAAAAGAGCTGGAAAAGAGCGAGTCTCTGGACCTGATTGCAGCGGGTGCTCAGTTGATCGAGAATAGCGATTGTAAAACCTGTCATAACCCCACTGAACGCACGGTAGGACCCAGTTATACGGAGATTGCCCAGCGGTATCCCACCAGTGATGGAACAGTAAGGGAATTGAGCGCTAAGATCATAGAAGGGGGTACCGGAAATTGGGGTGAGGTACCCATGACCGCTCATCCGGATCTCCAAGTGGTCGATGCCGGTAGAATGGTGCACTATATCCTTTCACTTCATGAAGAAGAGGAAGAGGGAAATAATGCGGATCATTTCCTAGGTCAGTCTAGCATTGCTATGGAGTTAAGTGAGGAGAGCCCCAGCCCTGCAAAGGGTGCACCGGGGTTAGCGGCTAACCTATACGTGAAAGAAGACCACAATACCGAGGTAGACGAATTCCTGGAGCACAGCCAACCCATTCAGGTGGGTGTCGCCCCCGCCCTGCACCTGGTAGAAAGAGCGGATTTCGGTAAGTTCAACACCAACATATTGCTGGAGTTCCGGGGATTTATCACCGTAGAACAAGAAACTAATGTCGACTTTAGACTGATAAGTGATGACGGATCCCTTTTGTATATCAACGGTAAGAAGATCATTGACAATGAAGGGTTCCATGGACCGGAAGCTAAAGATGGAGAGGTGATCCTCAAGGCGGGCCCCAATGACATCAGGGTGGTGTACTACCAAGGTGCCGGAGGTGCCGCGCTTTCCTTGCAATGGAGGCCTTACGGCGCTGATAACTACGAAGTGGTTCCCGGATCCCATTTTTCTCATGACTCGGATCAGTTGAAAGAATCGATCCCATATGTGCCGGCAAAAGACCTGATGCGCAGCATCCCGGGGGACCGACAAAAGCTGCAGGGTGTTCACCCCAGTTTTGATCTTTCCCAGGCACGTCCGGAGGATTTTCAGGGCAGGATCGGGGGAATGGACTTCTTATCTGACGGTCGATTGGTAGTATGTACCTGGGATAGTCTGGGCCCGGTCTACCTGTTAAAAGGTGTGGACGGTAATGATCCTGAGGCCATTGAGGTACAGCGCATTGCTACCGGACTAGCGGAGCCCTTAGGACTTAAGGTAGTGAATGATGAGATCTACGTATTGCAGAAACAGGAACTCACCAAGCTGATCGATCACGACGGTGATGATATCATCGACGAATACCGCACGGTTTGTGACGATTGGAAAGTATCTGCCAATTTCCATGAATTTGCCTTTGGACTGGCTTATCAGGATGGTTATTTCTATGCCACCCTGGCCACCGCCATAAATCCGGGTGGGGCCAGCACCCAGCCTCAAATCCCGGATCGAGGAAAAATAGTAAAAATATCTCAAGCCGATGGCAGCATGGAGTTTCTAGCCCATGGCTTGCGCACTCCCAATGGAATTGGTGAAGGAGTAGACCATCAATTATTCATTGCGGACAATCAAGGGGACTGGCTACCCAGCAGCAAAATTGTACATGTACAACCCGAGGCTTGGTACGGGTCTCGCTCCGTAGACTTCGAAGGTACTGCATCACTGCAGGAAACTGCACCGGTGGTCTGGCTACCCCAAGACGAGATCGGCAACTCCCCTTCGCAACCTGTATTGCTCAATGTAGGACCCTATCGCAATCAAATGATACACGGCGAGGTGACCCATGGGGGTATCAAAAGAGTATATGTTGAAAAAGTTAACGGACAATACCAAGGCGCTGTCTTCCGCTTCACTCAAGGCCTGGAGGCTGGCGTTAACCGGCTTTGCTGGGGACCAGAGGGAGCACTTTATGTAGGTGGAGTGGGTTCCAGCGGTAACTGGGGCGATGGACAGAAGTGGTACGGGCTTCAGCGCTTGAACTACAATGAAAACATCACTTTCGAGATGCTGGCCGTAAAAGCCAGATCCAATGGGATCGAAATAGAATTTACCGAGCCCATTGAAGATGGTCGCGGGCAAAGTGCCCAGGAATACCTGATTCAACAGTGGTACTACCTACCTACGGAAAATTACGGCGGACCCAAAATGGATTTGCAGAACCTCACTATTTCTAATGTTCACATGTCAAACGACCGTAAGAATGTGTTCTTGGAGATCCCCGGCCTAAAGTCCGGGCACCTGGTATACGTAAGGCTCCATCATCCATTCCGCAGTGCAACCCAGCAGTCATTATGGACCACCGAAGCCTGGTATACCATGAATCAAATACCGGAAAACAGCCCTGGTTTTGAAAACCAGACCTCTGCTAGTGCCCATAACACCCTAAGTGAAGCGGAAAAAGCAGCAGGATGGGAACTGTTGTTTGACGGACGGACAACCAAAGGATGGAGAAAATTCAAGGACACCGCTATCGGTTCCGCCTGGAAAGTCCGGAATGGCAGCTTAATGCTGGATAACAGCAACAAACAGAATGGCAGTATAGTGGGTGGTGGAGATATCATTACCGATCAACCATATGAGAATTTCGAACTGACCCTGGAGTGGAAAGTAGAGAAAGG
>JAOTYN010000554.1 GCA_029861825.1 Cyclobacteriaceae bacterium | reverse complement strand
TCTGCACTCCTCCCAAGGTTTATGGTAACCTTCAATTTCCGATTCGTATTCCGTGGTAAAATATCCGCCGTGTATCTTTCTGATGCCCTTTCCCCATCTGTCGTTAATCACTACCTTGTCCTTTACGGCAGACTCATTGTATAACCAGGCAATCAACTCTGGCGTTTTCCATTTTTCAGATTCCATTTCCCATTCCCCGTCTCCCCATAAGATATCCGGCTCATACTTTTGTACAAGGTCCTTTACTTGCGGCAGAAAATGCTCATCAACGAAACGGCTGGTATCGCTTTGCCACCAAGGATGATACCATTCGTATAATGAATAGTACAAGCCCATTTTAAGATCAGCCTTTTTGACGGCAGCAGACAATTCTCCCACCAAGTCCCGCTTGGGCCCTACTTCCATACTGTTCCAGGCAAATCCCCGGTCATTAGCCTGAACATTGGGCCAGAGTGTAAAGCCATCATGATGCTTGGATGTCAGCACTACGTACTTAGCTCCTGCTTTCTCAAACAAAGACGCCCATTCTTCAGGGTGGAACAGGTCAGCTTTAAACATCTCTCCAAATTGATAATATGAAAAGTCCTCTCCGTAGGTTTTATGGTGGTACCGGGTCACTTCATCGCCCTGAAAGTCTCCATTGCCAAACAGGTTGCGTGATTGAAGCCAATATTGATACCACTCCGAATACGTGCCTTTTGGCGACCATGCAGGCACTGAATAGGGACCCCAATGAATGAAAATCCCAAACTTGGCATCTTCAAACCACGCGGGCACCGCTCGTTTGTCCAGAGATTCCCAGTGAGGTTGATAGGCCTGTTGTTGACCCTCAGACCACCCCGGGGTAAGAAAGAGTAGGATAAAGAATAGGGTGATCTTGTCGTTCATTTTTAATTTTTTAAAAGCTGGATGGCAGATCCGCGGTGGCCATTTTACTTGACTTCCGTCCAGTGTGGTTTGGAGATGCCGTTCAGATCCCACATCACCTTACCTCCCTTGACGGTCAGTTCGCACTCCAGCTTTTTAGTGCCGTCCATGCGATAGTTTCTCACATCTACAAATCCAAATTCTCCCTCTAAAAGGTCGAGCACTGCCAGGTCGGCCTCAGCACCTACGGTTAAGTGGCCTAAATCCGTTCGTTTGATGAATTGTGCGGGGTTCCAGGTGGACCGATGGACCACCTCCTCTAACGTCATATCCATGTTCAAGAATTTCGACATCACGTTCAACTGGTCCTTCATACCTCCATTCATACTACTTATATGGAGGTCGGTGGATATGGAATTGGGCTTGAGTCCCTGCTCCACCGCCGGTATTCCCTGAGTAAAAGCAAAACTTCCCGCTCCATGTCCTACGTCAAATATAATACCTCGTTCCTGAGCCCTTAAAGCAAATGCGTTAAGCTTACCCTGATCGTCCACCACATGTCCCCTACCAGGGGTATCGCCAAAGCAATGAGTCAGCATATCGCCCGGGCGTAATTTCTCCATCAAAAGTGTTTCCAGGGAAAGCACCGGTTCGGATACTCCAAAATCCACCATGACCGGCACATCCGCCAATTCTCCGGCTTTCACGGCATTCTCTACGGGAAGCCATTCAGGCCCTACATAATGGGCAACTTTCACACCCACGATAGCCTCGGGGTACTTAGCCACCGCCATGGCGGCCAGTTTCGGGTCCATGTCGGCCTTGTTTTGCTCAATGGCTCCTCCCTTCATTCCGGATCCCACAATATTCACAAACGCCAGTACCCGAGTTTTTGAACGATCAATGATGTTTTCCTTAAAAATTCCAAAATTCCTCCAGCCGGCACACCCCTGGTCTACCACGGTGGTTACTCCAGCCCGAAAAGTAAAACCATCCGGGGCCACGCTGTTCCAACCATTGCTATAGGCGGCATCTTTCATGGTGCCCGCAAAGTTATGGACATGAAGATCGATCAATCCGGGCACTACATACAGACCCTTTGCATCCACCACAGTTTCAGCTCGATTAGCGGCAATATTTTTAGCCACTTCCAGGATCTTGCCGTCTTTTATGGCCACATCCATGGTGGCATTAATCTCGTTTTTAGGATCGATGAGGTGACCGTTTTTAATTAGCAGGTCAATTTCTTGAGCAGTTATTGCTTGAACAGAAATTAGCAGAAGGGTTAGAAAGGCAACTAATTTTCTCATGGCTTTTGGTTTAGTAATAGGAAGTTATAGTTCGGTTATTGATGTGCAGGTTAGACCAGTAACTTGCAATAGGAAGAAATATACGGAAGCTGGATTGGTTATGCTAGTGATTACCATGTTTGATATCAGTGATCTCTATCATTTGGGCCCTAACCATCCGGTTAATACAGGAATAAATCAGATTTCTTCCTGTATTTGACTAGCTCTACGTATTCGTCTAACTTCGTCTTCCCTCACTCCAACGGCATTATTATTAAAATTCGATCGGATATAGGTCAGTATCTGGGCAATTGATCTATCGGTCAAATAATCAAAACCCGGCATGTTACCTAAGAATTTCTCACCTTTTACGG
>JAOTYN010000134.1 GCA_029861825.1 Cyclobacteriaceae bacterium | reverse complement strand
GTATCCTGATGGTGCGGCGCTGACCATCGGTTAACACGTTACCACCGGATATGGTGACATTCTCAGCACTGATAGCATTTTCAATGTCCTCAAAACTAACCTGCCGGGCTTCCATTTCATGGGGGTTAGCCATGATCTTAAGTTCTTTTTCATCGACACCCCGGATGTCTACCCGGCTGACTTCCGAGAATTTTTCAATTTCGTCTTCCAGGTATTCTGCATAATCGTTCAGTTCTTCGGTGCTGAAGTCACCGGAGAGATTGATGTTGAACATGGGGAATTCCGAGAAGTTCATCTCAAACACGTCCGGGTCCTGATCCAGGTCGGTGGGTAGCTCTGGTTTGGCTTTGTCTACGGCGTCCTTCACTTTCTGAAGCGCATCTTGTACATCAGTACCGGTGATGAACTCGATGATAATGGTGCTATAGTCCTGGACCGAGGTAGAGCGAATGTTATCGATCTCGTCAATAGTATTAATCTCCTTTTCCAGCGGTCTGGTTATTAGGTTTTCCATATCCACCGGGGAGTTACCAGGATGGGCCGTTCCCACGTATATGGTGGGGATCTCAACTTCAGGGTAACTCTCTTTGGGTAAGTTGATGTAAGAGCTTATACCCAGAAACACGATCAGTACCATCAGTACCATTACCGAAGTCCGATTATTCAATGCCAGGTTAGTTAAACCGAACTCCTTGTCAAATTTCGTTTTCGATTGCGCCATGTGCTTACAAGGTTTCTCGTTCAGCTAGTTGTACCAATCCACCGTCAGTCACCTCACGATGCCCTTCCTTGATCAATACCATCCCGGGTTCAATGCCCCCCAATACTTCCGTATGGGAGTTGTAGGACCGCCCTACCTCGACGTGAAGCTTTTTGGCGGTGGACCCTTCATCTCCGTTCTCCAGTATATAAACAAAATCCCCCTGATTATCTTGCTGTATAAGGCCACTGGGAACCACCATGCTTTCTGCCTGAAAGTAATCTGTGATTTTAAGAATAGCCACCAGATTGGGCTTGTAAGGGATGCTACTGGCAGGAAGATTCACCTCAATGGTGAATGTTCGGTTCTGTTGATTGATTACCTGCCCCAGGGAGGCTACTACAGAGCTCAGCTCCGTATCAAAGGATGGAAAATACAACTCTACAGAGTCACCGACCTGCAGGTTTCCTAAATACGACTCGGATACCTCCGCTTCCAAGTGCATCTCATCTACACTTACAATCCGCAACAGGGGAAGGCCTGGCTGTGCCATCTCTCCCAATTTGGCCTGTACTTCATCTACCACTCCGGCAAATGGTGCGATAACCCGGTACTGCATCAGCTGTGATTCCGCTGTGGCCAACTGACGTTCCAGGCTTTCTTTATTGGTTTTGGCCTCCAGATACTGAATTTCTGAACCTATATTCTGCTTCCAAAGTCGCTGACGTTTTTCAAATACCGTGGTAGCTAAAGCCAATGATGTTTTTAGTTCCTCAATGGAATTGCGTAAAACCGAGGCATCCAAGGTCAATAGCTGCTGACCTTTTCTAACCTTTTCCCCTTCGCGCGTTAGTATAGCTTCCACCCTTCCCATGGCTTCGGCACTGATCTGTATATTCTTACGGGAGTCAACCGAACCTCGCACCTCAAATTTATGCTCAAAAGGCTGTGGGCTTAGGGTTATGGTAGAAACCAGGGTATAAAGTCCGTTCCCATTAGTATAATCCGGATCGGCCTCCTTTATTTCGGATTCCAGGGATTGGATCTCCTGATTCAAAGTGGCCAATTCTGTTTTCAGTTGGTCTAACTGTGCTTTCTTTTGCTCCAGCGTATCACTTTCATTGCAGGCGATCAAAAGGATTAGGAAGGAGATATATTTAAGTTTCATTATCTTCAGTTATTCCGATGTTGAATTGTTGTATAATAAGCCTAAGGCTTTTTCTACGTCGACCTTCGCTATCAAAGCGTCGTACAGAGCGTTAAAGTAGTTTGTTTGGGCCTCTTTGAATGCTGAGTCTGCTTCCACCAACTCCAGGTTCGAGCCCACCCCTTCCTGGTATTTAATTCGGGTGGCTTCAAATACTTCTTGGGCTAATTTCATGTTTTCCTCTTGAGCCCGCAGGTATTCCAAGCTATTGGCATAGTCTCCTTTGGCCTGGGCAAGCTCATAATCAATACTGTTTTTGAGGCGTATAAATTCGTTATCGATCTGTGCCAGTTGGATCCGGTTTTGCTGGACCAGATAGCTTTTGCGGAGGCCGTCGAATATGGGAACATTCAACCTTAGTCCGAATAAGCCATAATCCAACCACCTGTCGCTGAAGTCGGTGAATTCCGAGCGTTCGTTAGTAGCTACGTTGGCTCCCAGGGTGGCGAAAGCGCTAATAGTAGGTATGTATTTTACCTGGTTATTCTTCAGATCCAATTGGGCAAGTTCCCTGGTAGTTTGCAACTGGCCAATTTCAATACGGTGGTGGTAATCAAATGTTTCAACCTCATAATCATTGTACTGGAAATCAATATCCTGAATACTCTCTGCCAGTTGTATTACTTGGCTGAGGGGCATTCCCATTTGAAACTTTAACAATAAGTAGGATAGCTCCAGCACCCTCCTTCCACGACTAAGATTCACTTCCGCATTGTTGAATTCCACCTGAATACGGTTTACATCAATTTTTTCCACAAATCCATTCTCGTATAAAGCCCTGGTTTCACGCAACAACGAATCAAGTCGTTGATAGTTGGTACGGGTAAGCTCCAGACCCACCTCATTTACCATCACCGTGTAGTAGGCTTTGGTGATCATTTCCGCTACGTCGACCTGGCTTTTTATATGATCTTTCTCCGCCAGCAGCTTGAAGGTTTTAGCGGCTTTCAAGCCCACGAAATAAGATCCGTCAAACAACAGTTGAGTGGCGGAGAGTGTAGCATTCCCATTGTATTTTTGGCTGAACGGTACCGCCACAAACTCGTCAAAGCCAGCGTTGGGGTCGAATATTATAGATGGCAAAAAGGCCTGCTGAATGCTAAAGTAATTAGAGTACTCAAAGTCAGCATCGATCTGAGGCAGCCCGTCGGAGCGGGTTTCGCCGATTTGTGCTGCTGCTGCCCGACGGTCCAGGTCGGTATTCCTAACGGTAGTTTGATTTTGCATGCAGTACTCCAAGCAGTCTTCAAGGCTGTAGACCAGGGGCGCTTGTGCCCATGCGGTAGTAGAGACAAAAGCGGCCATCACCACAGCTCCTACCAATAATTTATTTTGAGTTAAGCTCAACATGCGCATGCTGATATTTTTTTAAAAGTTTTCGTCCTTTTTCAGAAACCAGTCCATTTAGGAAATGGTCGAACAGTTGAATCAATACATCCTTAAAGTCAAACCTCTGCCTGGGGTAAGCCCGGTTATTTAAGGCCATTTCAATCTGCTCCACCCGCAATACCGCCAGGATCCCTGGGTTGATGTCCTCTCTAAAATATCCTTCAGCCATTCCGCTCTTCAGGGTTTCATCCAGGGAGCGGATATACACCGCTTCCTTGGACTCCAAGTACAGGTTCCAGGCCTCAGGATGGTACTTCTGAAGGTCGTAGATCAAGGAAGGGTTGAGATCGCTCATTTTCTTTCTCATACAAAGTGATTCCTCAATCAGGGTCTCAATGGCGTTGGTAGTTTGGTCCTTGATACTTTGGATCTCTTCCCTCTCCTGTTCCAAGTGCATTTTGCTGACGGAAATCACCAGGTCATTTTTGTCCTTGAAATATTGATATATGGTCTTTTTGGAAATAGACAGGTGCTTGGCTATATCATCCATGGTAATACTTTTGACCCCAAAGCGGGTAAAAAGCTCATGACTACCGTTGATTATCTTATCGTATACACTCATACACTCAGGAAACTTTAATGATTTCCAAAGTTTCTAACGTGCCCCTGCCGAAAAAGTTTGCTTAGAAGGAATATTTAATGACTAAATCAAGTAAAAAACCAAGCCGGTAGTGAGGGCCACCAGAAAGTAGAAGAGGACCACATCCACAGTGGTGAATTGACGTTCTATACCAAACATCTCCCGAAATGTGTTACTAAGCAGTCGTTTCATGTTTAAGTATCAGGCGCTTAAGATAGCAAATTGAATAAACTTCGATTATCCCCCTAAATGGAGTATTTTTCCCTATTTAGACACGCACAATACCAGCAACACCAGGATCAAAATCAGTTGGACAATCTGAATCATCAAACCGTGATCTTCCATAGCCTTTTTTATAATAGCGGTTACTTTTTTCATGTTTTTATCTCTATTTATGCATAGAGTTCAAACCACATGCCAATAAGTTATGTCACTAATAATCAGTTATTTACATAATATTGTCTTTTGAAAATATGTATCATTTTCGAACACTTTGATCTGATTTCGTTCCCTTGGCTCAAATTTCAACCGTTTTCCACTTGCCCCGTCGAAACAACATAATACTGATTACGGCATAAAGAGAAATACTTATGGCGATGGTAATGAATACACCTTGAGCACCCCAACCCCAAGCTACTGCCACCATATAGGCGAAAGGCACTTGAAACAGCCAATAAGCTATCAAGCTGACCAGCGTGGGTGTACGGGTATCGCCAGCCCCATTGAAGGCTTGGTTGATAACCATGCCGTAAGCAAAAAATACATAGCCAAAACATATATATCTTAAACTCATGGAGCCATACTTGACCACTTCAGCCTCCTGGCTGAAAAACATCACGATCTCACGAGCAAAATATCCGAAGATTAAGGACACCACCAATAAAAACAACATGTTATACAGCGCACATCGCCAGGCAGAGTCCTCCGCCCGCTGAGGTTGCTTGGCCCCCAGGTTTTGTCCCACTAAGGTGGCTGCTGCCATGGACAGACCCCAGGAAGGTAAAATTGTAAACATGATGATCCGAAAGGAAATGGTATATCCGGCAAATACGTCCGGACCGAATATATTTACAATGCGTGCCAGAAAGATCCAACTGGCCGAGCCGATCAAGTATTGAGATACTCCTCCAATAGAAACCTTAAATAAACGCCATAGCAAGGCGCTCTGCACCCTCATATTCTTGGAGGCAATTTTAATTACTCCACGGCCTCCGAATAATATGAATAATTGGAATACCACACCGGACCCCCTTCCCAGGTTGGTAGCCACTGCCGCCCCCTGAACTCCTAGTTCAGGAAAGGGCCCCCAGCCAAAGATCAGGCAGGGATCCAATATTAAATTAAGGCCATTGGCCAGCCACAAGGATCTCATAGCCAGTGATGCATCACCTGCCCCACGGAAAACTGCGTTCAAAAGAAACAAAAACATGATGGTGATGTTGCCCATGAACATGATCCGTGTATAGCCAGACCCTTTTTCAATAAGATTTTGAGAGGCCCCCATCAATGCCAATATGTCTTCGGCGAAAAACCCGCCTATCGCCGCCACCACCAATGCTACTATGAAAGCCAGCACCATGGCCTGAAAGGCGGCATCGGCAGCTTTTTTCGGTTTTCCTTCTCCGATACGCCGAGCAATCATACCGGTTGCAGCCATGCTCAGTCCAATGGCTACTGAATAAACCAACATCAGAACGGCTTCGGTCAAACCTACCGTAGCGACCGCATCTACGCTGACCTTTGCTACCCAGAAAACATCGGCTACTGCGAAAAGGGATTCCATAGCCATCTCCAGAATCATGGGAACAGACAACAAGAAGATGGCGCGGTTTAAATTTCCGGATATAAAATCCTTTTCATCACCTCGTAAGGCGATTTTGAAAAGTGTCCACAAGCGGGACAGGTAATGGGGTTGTTGGGAATTCATATGCTAATCAATTAGAAGAATGAGAGATGGGATCCAGAGATAGGATCTAAGGGTCCTTGTGCCGATATTAGAATCGGCTGATCGGGGTGGCCATATGTAGCACCGTGATTAGCATATTGGTAGTATTTACGCCAATATAGGTAATAAGGTTGTGATAAACTCACTTACATTAATACGGAAATTGGAGGATCAAAAAATGAGGAAATGGTCATTTGCCGTTCTCTAAAAACCCGGAGGTCAGCTCCTCACTGACGGTCCACAGTTTAGTGGCCAGTTGCGGATCATTGGAATTTTCTGAGGAGGTAGCGGGTTTTGAAAGGATAAAATAGGCACCGCTAATATGGCTTACATCAGGCGAGCTGGCTAAATATATGGAGGTCCTGGCACCTTTTTGGACAGAAAGCATAAAGGGCTTACCCAAATTCCAAAACCAGGCGATCCAACTACTATTGTTGCGGTTACCAATGCTGGTCCTCACTACCCCGGGATGCAGAGCATTGCAGGTAACACCTGTGCCGGCCAGCCTTTTGGCCAATTCTTTGGTAAAAAGCACGTTCCCCAATTTGGACTGGGAATAGGCCTTTAGTCCGTCATAGCCCTTGCTGCCTTTATTGCCATTACGGCCATTGAGGTCGTTAAAATCCATGGAGCCTCTCAAGTGTCCATTGGAACTTACGTTTATAACACGAGACGATCCAGTTTGCTTCAGAACACCTAGCAAACGGCGGGTCAGCACATAGGGGGCCAGGTAATTTACCGCCCATTGCGTTTCAAAGCCATCGACTGTTTCCTGGTAATCCGATAAGAATAAGCCGGCATTGTTGATCAGCACATCCAGCCGATCGAACCGTTTTAAAAACTCCTGCGACAGACTCTTTACCTCTTTCATCGAACTAAGGTCTGCTATCATGGTGTGGATCCTGGGGTTTCCGGTTTTAGAGATGATCATCTCCTGAGCTTCTTTTACCTGAGCGCCGTTGCGCGCACACATCACAATCTCAGCACCTTTTTGGGCTAAACCCAGGCAGGTATATAGACCGATACCGGCATTGGCACCGGTAACCAAACAAATTTTACCTTCCATATTCATTACAGGATAAAATGCTGTTAAAGGTAAATTAATCCCCCTGAATCTTTCCAATTAAAATATTATTCTTTAACCTTGGCCATGATTTTTCCCATTGGCGATACCCAAGTCAAAGGCGGTTCCTTTCCATATATCTGTTATGGACTTCTGGCATTGAACATTCTGGTATTTCTTTATGAGTGGCAGCTTCAATTGGGATCCGAAACCCGAATCAATGAATTCCTCACCACCTATGGCGCCATTCCTACTGAAATTTTGAATGGGGAAGATCTCATTACCTTAATTACCAGCATGTTCCTTCATGGGGGGTGGATGCATTTAATCGGCAATATGCTATTTCTGTGGGTTTTTGCGGACAACATTGAAGCCACCATTGGAAATGTATCTTTCGTGGCTTTTTATCTGTTAGGCGGATTGGCCGCTTCAATGGCTCATGTATACTTTAATATGGACAGCACCATCCCCACGGTGGGTGCCAGCGGCGCAATCTCTGCAGTGTTGGGAGCTTATATGGTGATGTTCCCCAGGTCCAAGATTAAAGTTTTAGTGGTGCTTTTTTTTCGGAGCTTCCACCTGTCGGCACTGGTGTTTTTAGGATTGTGGATCCTCCAGCAGCTGATCGCGGGATTTGGAAGTTTAGGCGGTACCGCAGAAAGTTCGGGAGTAGCCTGGTGGGCCCATATCGGAGGATTTGTTTTTGGACTAATTGCGGGTTTTTTCTTTAAATCTAAGGTCAGGTCCGCACCTCAATACTACTCTAGATAAAAAATTTGTTCTAATTTTAAAACATCACTTTTTAAACGCATGCCATCATGAAAAATCTCCGTCTAGGTTTATTCGTTTTTTTAACCATTATCACTGCATGTGACAGTTATCAACCCAGTCAAATGCCGGTTTTGGAAGACTACGGCAGCCAAGAATTAATGGCCATTAACATTGCCACCCAGAAGTATCCTCGTACTTCCACTAATTTTTATAAAAAAGGTTTGATCCTTTGGAATCTAGGTCATCGGAAAGAAGCGCTGGCCAGTATAGCCCGGGCCGTGCAGATGAACGATACCCGGGGAGAATACCATCTTTTCCTTGCACGAACCTATGTTGAAAACGACTCTGTGCAAGCGGCTTTCGAAGCCGCCAAGAAAGCTGAAAGCCTCGGTTTGGATACACTGGCTCTAAACGTTCTCTTAGCGGACCTCTATCTTAAGGAACGGCAAAATCAAAATGCCCTGGAAAATATTGACCAGGCGTTAGCGAAAAATGGGGATGACCCCGCAAATCATTTAAGAAAAGGTAAGATCTTGTTAGCCATGGCTAATCCGGAACAGGCCGAACAAAGCTTGTTGAAAAGCCTGGAGTTGGATAAAGACAATTCACCGGCCTCCAAAGCGCTGGCAGACATTTACCTACAACGAGAGGACTATGAAAATGCTTTGGTGTATATTCAGCAGAATCTGGCTAAAACACCCAATGACAACGACTTCCTGTATAAAAAGGGGGTAGCCCTCAGTCACACCGGCCAGGCTTCTCAGGCAATAGGACTTTTTCGCAAAGTAGTTACACAGGACCAAAACTATGAACCCGCCTTCAGTCAACTAGGCACTGTCTACTACCAGAAAAGGCGTTATGACTCAGCCAGATATTTTGCCAATCAAGCTCTAAAGCTGGAGGCCAAGGACATTGAAGCCATGCTAACGTTAGCCAGGGTGGCCGATCGAAAAAAGGGGTATTGGGTTGCCTTAAAACACTACGAGGATATTCTGGCTATCGATTCGACTTACGCTCCCGCGGTGGCCGAGCACAAAAAGCTTAAAGGCAAAATAGCCTGGTTACGGTATCTTGATAAAAACAATAGCGATGAGTAAATGGTGAGTTTACACTAGGAGGGGGATACAGGCTTACCGGTCGGCTTGGAAAACAAATACAGGAAAGCTAAAAGGCACATTATTCCTGACAGACCAAAGGCATAGGGAAATAATTCCCATTGGTTATTATATATGGCTGCAGACAATAAAGCCCCACTGCCAATTCCGATCTCCAACGCAATATACATGGTGGACATACCGCGACCGCGGTGATGCTGGGAGCTCAAATCGATAGTCCAGGCGAATACCGTAGGAGAGGTGATACCACTGGAAAGTCCAAAAAGCACGGCAGCCGCGAAAAAGTATTCTTTAGTAGGGGAGATCCCGATCAGGACCATGGATAAGCCCAATCCCAAAGTAGCGATCCGCAAAACCAGCACCCGTCCAAACTTATCAGAGGTCCGACCAGCCACCAGTCTTACGAACAATGCGGCAATGGTATAAACGCTGAAAAAGTCACCACGGTTAGCTACCTTCAAATGATCGCTGAAATCCGGGATTATGGTAAGGATAGTACCAAATGAGAAGCCCGTTAACATCATAACCACAGAAGGTGCAATGACCCGGGGTTCGTAAACATCCATATGGTTCACCTTCAATAATCCTAGTTTGAATCGCTGTGTTTCACTCAAGGTTTCCTTCATCCCGATCACCACCAGGGCCGATAGTAAGGCGGCTATGGAAGAGAAGTAGAACATGGTTTCTACGGAGTAGTTGCTGGCTAACCGGGGT
>JAOTYN010000553.1 GCA_029861825.1 Cyclobacteriaceae bacterium | reverse complement strand
CTGGTACTTCTTGGATAAGAAAATAACCATCGGCATTAGTAGTAGTACCCCGGTTCAAGCCCGGTATAAATAGTGAGGCAAAAGGTAGGGCTTCACCGCTGACACTGTCCTTAACCATACCCGACCAGTCCAGGATCCGCACTCCGGGCAAACCGTCGGCGCTGGGACTGATCAGTACGCCATTGTCCTGAAGCTTAAAATCGAACCCTCGTCCAGCTAAAAGCTCTGCTAATACTTCCTGCAAAGGCTTCTTCTTGGCTTTAATATCTACCAGTACCTCCCGCAAACTAGCCGCATTGTAGGCAAAGGCAATGTCGTACTGTTCGCTGAGGTGATCCAAGACCTCATTAAGGGGGGCATTCTGAAACTTTAGGGAAACAGGAAGATCACCCTTGATAGATTGACCTATAAGAGGATGGATGCCGAGGAGCAAAATTACAATCAGAGGAATATGCCTCATTCAACTACTGCCGTGTCGTCACGTATCTGGTATTTTAAACCCATCGGTTCCAGCACGGATTGCAGTGCAGCATCGCGATCGTCCCGATTAAAAAATCCTGTATATATCATCCCTTCTACAGGAGTATTAGGAATTATGGTAATACCCAGTTGCCGTTGTAATTCGTCGAATACCACCGGCAGATGAGTGTTTTTGAAATAAAAATCTCCTTTTTGCCAATCCAGCAAGTGTTCCGGGTCAAATGATTGGGTAACTTTCATGTCACCATCCTCAAAGCGAGTAGACATACCCGCTCCTAAGATAACGGGGGTATTCCCGGGAACTGTTACCTGTACCTTACCGGTGGCACAAGCTACCTCAAATCTATCTTCCCTGGCGTATACATTGAAGGATGTTCCCAACACCGTAATGTCACCGTAATCACTTTCCACTACAAATTGAGAGCCTTTCTTCACTTCAAAGAACGCCTCCCCTTGCAGTTTCACTAAACGGTCCTTTTTAAAACCTCGGGAACTGAAAAATATTTTGGAGTCCGCGTTCAATTTGATGGAGGTCGCATCGGGCAGCTCGTAGTTCATCAGCGTGGCTACCGGGCTATAAACCTCCACAGGAGGTGCTTTCCAGAAAAACCAGATGCAAAATATCAATAACAAACTGGCCGCAATACTCATTACCAGGGGCTTTCTCCATAGGGGGACCACCGGTGTTTTATCCAACTCTACTATTCTTCCCTGGAATGCTTCCCAAGCCTGCTTGGTGGTTAATTTGGGTTTAGGCACCTCCCACTGGTCCATCTGACGGATGGTCTTTTCCAACTGCTCCAAATACTGGGGATCCTCTATGGATTGCTTGTAAGCCTCCCATTCGGCAGTCGACAAGCTACCTTCCAGCCATTGCTGTAGTTTCTCATCAGTATGTTTTGAGGACTCTTCCATGCATTTTTTGTTCTAATATAAATACAACCTCATGCCTATAAACGATACTTTAATTTTTCATTTAACTCATCCAATGCCTTTTTCATGCGTTTTTGAACCCCTTTTACACTCATATTGAGGGCATCGGCAATATCCTGGTATTTCATATTATCCATGCGATTCATCAAAAATGTAACCCTCAAGTTATCAGGAAGCTCGGCTATAGCCTGTTGCAAACGATCATCAAATTCCTTTAACTCCAATAAATACTGGGGTGAACTGCTGGCTGGTGTACTGTCTTTCAGTGATTGATTTTGAAAGTTAAGCACCACTTTCCGGTGTTTGAAGTGGTTTAGGGCCAAATTATTAGCGATGGTATATAAATAACTTTTAACCGTCTCAAATTTTACTTCATCACGTCGCTCCCACAGCTTAACAAAGCTTTCTTGAGTTAGGTCTTCTGCCAAGTCCATATCTCCTGTTTTATAGTAGATAAAATTCCTGATCGCGGAATAATAGGTGTCGAAAGTCGCTTTAAAATTGCTCTGATCTAAGGACTGGGACAAGGTACTGGCTTTGGTTAAGGCAAATTAACAGTTTTCAACGAATTATCCATCGATTGATCTATTAGGAAATCCTGAATATGCTTTTTTAATTGACTGGTTTTGGAGAACTTCAAAGTGATGGGCCTTAAGAATTTTAATCCCTATGTTTCACAATGGTTTGAAGACCAGTTGGGATCGCCCACGGAGATCCAAGAAAAAGCTTGGCCCCTGATTAAAGCGGGTAAGCACACACTGATCTCCGCGCCAACAGGATCCGGTAAAACGCTGGCGGCGTTTCTAGGGGTAATCGATGATCTGGTACAGGAATCATTGAAGGGCAGTCTTCGAGACGAGACCCATGTGGTCTATGTATCCCCTTTGAAGGCTTTAAGCAATGACATTCATAAAAACCTGCAATTACCCTTAAAAGGCATACAGGATTTGATGGAGGATGCTGAGGAAATGAGAACCGAGGTACGGGTAGCCCTAAGAACCGGCGACACCACGCCAGCCCAGCGCAGTGCCATGATTCGCCGGCCTCCGCATATTTTGATCACCACCCCCGAAAGCTTGTACCTATTGCTTACCAGTGTTAACGGTCGCAAGATCTTGAGTACTGTCAGTACCCT
>JAOTYN010000552.1 GCA_029861825.1 Cyclobacteriaceae bacterium | reverse complement strand
TTTGAACCCACTCATCGTCGTAATCTGCCACATAGTCGGTAGTTAGCCGATCCAAGGAGTCTCTTTCAATCCACCTATACAATAAACCGTTGTCGAAATAATAAGTTATCCTTGATTTAGTCGGATGGGCGGAGGTGTCTCCCTGATTTATTTGAAAGTATTTGATCTTTTCAAATTGGATTAACTTTTTCGATGATTGTTTTGAATATTCAGCTGCTTGGCATGAAGCAAGAAAAGATATGGGCCAGGCAACAATCATTAACAAAAGCAACCTGAAAGCGAATATTAGTTTTGATTTAGGTTTAAACACTGCCTAAATAACCTCTTTTCAGGCTTTTAGTTGTAACTGAGGGCAAAATTTATGCTTGAATTTAGGATAATTCCACTTATCTTGTCCGGCGCAAAAACCGAAATTAATGAAAACGTTCCGCTGGTCGGTTACCGTAGCCTTGGCAGGATTCCTTTTTGGTTTCGACACTGCCGTCATTTCCGGAGCCGATGTCCCCATTCAAAAACTCTGGCAGCTTGATGACTTCTTTCATGGCACTTTTATTATGTCTATGGCGCTTTGGGGCACTGTGGTGGGAGCCATGTTCGGAGGTATTCCTTGTAACAAATACGGTCGAAAAAAGACCTTGATCTGGATTGGGGTATTGTATTTGGTTTCCGCATTAGGTTCAGCTTTGGCACCGGATCCCTATACTTTTTCATTGCTGAGATTTATTGGCGGGGTGGGTGTAGGGGCGTCTTCAGTTGCTGCTCCCATTTACATTTCGGAAATCGCCTCGGCCCACAACCGGGGAAGGCTGGTAGCCCTTTATCAGTTCATGATCGTTTTGGGTATTTTGATCGCCTATGTCTCTAATTATTTGATCGGTAGCGAAGGGCCCAATTCATGGCGTTGGATGCTGGGGATGGAAGCGGTTCCCGCATTAATATACTTGCTGCTTATCTTCGGTGTTCCTAACAGCCCCCGGTGGTTGGTGTTGTATAAGCAACACGATGAAAGCGCCCGCAGTTTGCTAAAACAGTTGCAACCGCAGGTCGATGCGGATGTCACCATCCAGGAAATTAAAAACTCCTCTCGGCCAGGCAGCAAAGAATCAGTATGGGTGCCGCAATACCGCAAATTGGTATTCTTAGCATTTGCCATAGCTTTTTTCAATCAGCTTTCAGGGATCAATTTCATCATCTATTATGCTCCGCGTATTTTGGAAGAGACCGGTGCCGGCGCCAGTACCGCACTGTTGTCCACCGCAGGCATCGGAGTGGTCAATGTGATCATGACACTAGTAGGGATGTACTTAATTGACCGTGCCGGACGCAAGAAACTGATGTTAATAGGCAGTATTGGCTATATCATCTCCCTGGCCTTGGTTTCACGGGCCTTCTTTACCGACTCTTATGATGGAGTTCCCATTATGCTTTTTGTCTTTATTGCATCGCATGCCGTGGGACAAGGAGCGGTGATCTGGGTGTTTATTTCGGAAATATTTCCCAATCATGTACGGGCACAGGGACAAGGCATTGGCACATCAACGCACTGGGTTTTTGCTGCTGCCATTACCTTATTGATGCCCCAAGTATTGAGCACATTTTCCGGTGGACCAATATTCGCATTCTTCGCCGGTATGATGGTGCTGCAATTATTATTCGTGTTATTTATAATGCCTGAGACTAAAGGAGTGCCTCTGGAGCAATTGCATAATCGCTTAATTAAAAACTGACATTATGGAATTTAATTACCTGGATTACGTCATCTTCATTGCCTATGGCATTTTGATCATTACCATTGGTCTTTGGGTATCCCGTAAAGGGGAAAAGACCACGGAAGATTATTTTTTGGCAAGCAAATCTCTTCCCTGGTGGGCCATTGGAGCTTCTCTTATTGCTGCCAATATCTCCGCAGAGCAGTTTATCGGCATGTCCGGTTCTGGATTTGCTATAGGACTAGCTATTGCGTCCTACGAATGGATGGCGGCTCTCACTTTACTAATAGTAGGTAAATATTTTCTGCCGGTGTTTATTAAACAGGAACTATATACCATTCCGGAATTTATAGAGAAACGCTACAGTACAAATCTCAAAACCATCCTGGCTATTTTTTGGATAGGTCTGTATGTTTTTGTGAACCTCACTACAGTTCTTTATCTGGGTGCAACCGCGCTGGACACCATAATTGGCGATGGTGATGGTTCCATTTTAATGACCAGTATTATTGGTCTGGCGGTATTCGCAGCGGCCTATTCGCTTTGGGGTGGATTGTCAGCAGTGGCCTGGACGGATGTGGTGCAGGTAGTGCTACTAATTTTTGGGGGATTGGTCACCACTTTTATTGCTATTACCCACGTAAGTCCGGATGGCAGTATTCTGGGTGGTTTTCAATACATCTACGAGGTGGTACCTGAGAAGTTCTCTATGATCCTGGAAAAAGGCGAGATCATTACACCCAATGAAAATGATGCCTGGTGGGACCTTCCCGGGCTGGCTGTAATTATAGGAGGGATGTGGGTTGCCAATCTGTATTATTGGGGATTCAACCAGTACATCA
>JAOTYN010000550.1 GCA_029861825.1 Cyclobacteriaceae bacterium | reverse complement strand
CTGCGGTACGTACTGCCGCTTTAGCAGTTTCGGAAAGTGTATCATATATGGGATTTCCCTGGGCATCGAGGTCATCTGATTGCAATGAACCCAGAATAAACGTCTGCGCCACGAAAAGTCCGGTTAGGGCTCCAATAGGATTGAAAGCCTGTGCCAGATTCAATCTCCTGGTAGCGGTACTTTCATGTCCCATCGACAAAATAAATGGATTGGCGGTAGTCTCCAGGAAGGCCAACCCAAAGGTTAGGATATACAGGGCAGCCAGGAAGAAGCCGAATTCCGCATAAGCTGCAGCCGGATAGAACAACAGCGCACCGAGTGCATATAATAAGAGTCCCAGCAATACACCTTTCTTATAGCTGTACTTTTTCACAAACATTGCTGCTGGGAAGGCCATGGTAAAATAGCCCCCGTAAAAAGCCATTTGTACCCAGGAGGCCTGCGTGTTGTTCAGTTCAAGCACCTTTTTAAAGGCCGATACCATAGGATTGGTGATATCATTGGCGAAACCCCACAATGCAAACAATGAGGTAATTAAAATGAAAGGGATCAGTATCTGTTTGGATACTACTGGAGGTCCATTGGTGTGTTTCATGTTAGAATACCGGGATTTTTGGATTAAGATGTAGTCATTCTTTTTTGAAAGGGGCGGTATCTTTGTTCAGTGTTTTTAAGATCTTGCTTATTTGAACATAGCATTTTATTGATGATTCTACCAGATTAATGCTATAATTCAATCATTGCTTTTATAACCCCGCTCTCAGGCTTCAACCATTCCTCGAATTGTGTGATCATCTGACCAAACGGGACCATATGGGTGATGAAAGCTTCTGTGGGAAATGCTTGTCGTTCCAGCACTTTGATGACAAATTGAAAGTCTTCCCGGGTGGCATTACGACTGCACATCAGGGTAGCTTCTTTGGCATGGATAGAGGGGTGATTGAAGGACAGCTGATCTTTTGATAGTCCCACCAGAATATATCGACCGCCATGGGCCATAAACTGAGGTCCCGCTTCTAGCGCTTGTCGGTTACCAGTGGCGTCAAAAACGGCGGTAGCAAGATCATGATCAGTGATCTCCTGTACTTTTGCTAAGGGATTGCTGGCCACATTTATGGTATGATCTACACCGATAACCTCTTGTGCAAATTGTAGACGTTGATCATTGATATCCATGGCTATTACCGTTGCTCCCATCATCTGAGCTAAAGCCATAATTCCCAATCCAATAGGACCGGCACCCATTACTGCGATAAACTCTCCCACTTGCAGGTCGCTTCTTCGAATGGCATGTGCCCCAATGGACAAAGGTTCGACAATGGCCATTTCCTGGTAAGAGAGTTGGGGAGCCGGGATTAGAAAGTCATGGCTTACGGTAATTATTTCCTGCATCCCGCCATCAGTATGGACGCCCAATACCTCAAGGTGCTGGCAACAGTTGGTCTTGCCCTGGCGGCAGGCAATGCAAGTACCGCAACTCATATAAGGCATTACCACCACTTTGTCGCCGGCTTTGAGAGTAGGATGATCCTCGATTTCTAATATTTGGGCTGCCAACTCATGTCCCAAAATGCGAGGGTAGGTGAAATATGCCTGATTGCCGGTGTAGGCATGGAGATCGGTGCCGCATATACCTATGTTCTTTATTTGAAGCAGCGCCTCATGAGGTGAAGGAGTCGGCACTTCCTTCTGCTTAAGCTTCAGCTCACCGGGTTTTTCACAAACAATATAATTCATCATGGGCAGAGAGTGAAGATTAGCCATGTCTGGAGTTTTGGGCAAAATCCCTTTACCCAAATCTTAAAATACTCTAATATTTCCTCACGATATGAAACAAATCCCGGAAATGAACAATCTAACTCCTTTATAATAGGTTATACAGGAGTAATTACCATCAATAGGACGCTAATTCGATCCCGGCCCCGTGCTTAACAGCATCTGTTTTCAATTTGATTTGCATCCTCGTTCAGACACTCTTCCCAGTGGATGATTGCATTAATTGTTCATCATTATCTTTGCCCATAGATTATTATTATATTCTTTAAGGGCGGATTCAAATAATCTTTGGGCTTCTTCATTATTTCCTAAGCCCTTATTACCCAGAGCTTGCAGATAATAGGAATTTGAGACCTTTTTGTTGTTTGTGGAGGAAGCCTCTTCCACAGCAACTAAGCTATTGTGGGAGCCTTTGTCCATTTGCTCCTGGCCTCGGACAATCAAATTTTTGAACATTTCTTGAGCCGTATCACTATTACCTAGTTTCTCATGAGATTTTGCCTGATAATAGATCAAGTCGTACATGCCTGCTCTATTTTTTGATTCCACACTTTTTTGGAAGCTTATTTTTGCCTGCTTAGTACTATTCATTCCATCAAAAGCTACACCCATATAATAATAAATAAGAGCATTTCTTTCATCATCGGAAGGTTGCCCTACTTCTAGGTTTTCGGGATACAATAAAGCGGCCTCTAACTCAGTTATAGCCTCATTATATTTTTTATCATGAATTAATTGGAGGGCTTTTAAGGTGTGAGCATCTACGTAACGCCAATA
>JAOTYN010000551.1 GCA_029861825.1 Cyclobacteriaceae bacterium | reverse complement strand
CTACAAATTCTATCAAAAATCTTAATGCGGCGGAGTTTATCTCCGCCTATAAAATCTATAACTATTTGTTTTATAAATATTTATAATTAAAATGCTTTTTATACCTACAAATAACTATACGTTTATGTTCGGAGTCTCGGTAATCATTTGAAGAATCCATGGGGGGTGGGGATAAATCCGAACCAGGAGTAAATTGAAATGGTTCCATACCGAGGTAATAGTACTCCCGCCACTCACAGCCCAAAATCGAGGAGGGTAATTAATGGCACCGCGTTATGACAAATCAACTATGGACGATATTTGTTGTCGCCTTCGCGCTGGTGAAAGTTTACTGTCTATTTCTCGAGATACAGCAATGCCGAGCCAGCGAACCTTATCGGATTGGGTGTCGAAGAATCATATGGGGTTTGCGGAACGTTATATCGAAGCCAAGCGTGTTGCGGCACATTTCTTAGCCGAACGCGCACTCGAAGAAGCTTATAACAGCGCTAACGACTTTTACCTGGACGATTCCGGTAGACCTGTATTTGACGGTCATCATGTTCAGCGATCCAAGCTGATCATTGATACGATCAAATGGGAAGCCTCGAAAATGCTTCCCAAACTTTACGGCGAAAAAGTCACACAAGAATTGGGGTTTACCGGTGATTTGGCAAAACTAATTGCGGATGCGTCTAATAGAGACCAGGGGCTACCTAAACCAATCGATGCGAATTACGAGGAACTATCTGAGCCAGATACCCTGGTCGGATCCCTGTCATTGCCCGATCCCGAACGCACAGCAGGACAAGATCATCTATTGCTTGTTGAGTCACCACAGAAGCCAGAGAACATTAATTTCAAAAATGCACCATCAACTCCAAGTAATCACCGCCAAAAAAGACGACGCCGACAATCAGAAACCCCCGAGCTAAACCAAAAATAATCCTGTTATAGATAAGAACACTTTGATTTTGTAGGAGTCCCACCTGCTTGATCCGCCAGTAGCACTCCCGGGGTATCACCCGGTGTAGGGGGGGCTTTTTTAAAATTGGGGGCCATCGATGGAACATGGTTCCTACTTCTTCCAATGGCTCGACACAGCGACATTGAGGTAAAAGATTATGTATGATTCGAGAAAGACCAACCCACCTGCCGGCTTAATATGCGATATCCAAAATTAGATTGCGAATCATGACCTACGAAGTATCGTCCAGGGAATATCTAAAAAGAGCGAAGCAGTGCCTCGAGAAAAATGAGAATCAATTTTTGTATTACGCAGCCTTTGAAATTAGATGTGGCGTAGAAGCAAGAATGCAGGAATATCTAAAGACTCAACAACATATCTCTAAAAGGAAGCAACAAGGATGGAAAATCGCAACACTAGGAAAAAATATCGAGAATGTATTTAAACTGGGTCAAAAGGACGCCGTACTAAGAGTTAGAGATAGCGACACAAAAGAGTTATTGCTTGAGGCAAGATACACCCCAGTAAAAGCAGAACTGAAGAAAAAAACCCAAAAAATCGGGAAATATCTTCACAGCGCGAAAAAACAATATGATAGTGATGATGAGTTTTGGAAAAATTTTAGATCGGAACTAGAAGCAATGATCGAGGAACTTGAGAGAGCTACAACAGGTAGGATGCTTGGACCACTGCTCGTTCATCCGGACAAAAAACATATTGACGTGAAGCTTGAGTTAATAACTAGAGAAGATCATGAAGCTGCTAAAAGGATTTCAATTAGTGATAAAACAATTTTGCAAGTCGATTACGAATGATATGTCTTACAAGCGCATACGGTCAGACAAACAAACCGTTACGCGTTTTGTTTGCCGTTGAGGCGAGGTGTTAGCAGTCGCGGTGGATTCTGGAAATTTCAAGGTATATGCACCATTAGCAAACTTCTACTGGGAAGGAGAAGATTTCGAAATTGCTACGGGATTACATATCAAGAAATTAAAAAATACTCCGAATCTCGCCGGTATGGAAAAATGGGTTGGGAAAGATGAGTGGCAAAGCGCGCTGTCAACTGACTACTGGTTGATCTTCGATTGGGCAACAGACAATACCCCATCGCCATCCGAAATAATTAATCTCGTTCTTTTATCTCTATGGTTGATTAAGCCAGTAAGATGCCATGTTAAATTACATTTTGCACGGGGCTTAGGTAGCGCTTCAGGTGAAAATAAACGGAGCCGGCACCTTGATAGATTTATGTGGGTCCCTGGTACAATTGATCCTGATTTCACGCAAAAGGAAATGAGGCAGCTCTCAAGGTATTACAGAAAACTAGCATCCATTTGCACAACTCGGGGGCGATTAAATGACGCATTGCTTTTGACTATTACTGGCTGCTGGAGTCATGCTTGGCAATCTTCAATAATTTGTCATTCTGCGGCGGTCGAGACCATTCTTACATATTCAACTGCGCGAGGTCTAACTTTTCGATTGGCAAAATCCTATGCTTGCCTAACTAGACGAAGTAAATTCAAGCGTGACAAAGCATTTAAAAACTTTAGGAATCTCTATTCGATACGATCAGATCTTGTACATGGTCGCACATTCAATGT
>JAOTYN010000549.1 GCA_029861825.1 Cyclobacteriaceae bacterium | reverse complement strand
CTTGACAATGGCGGCGTGCCCAGTGCCCAGAAGATAATTTCAAGATTTCAAAACCTGCAGATTGGAGAATATTTGCCCGGTAGGCCTAAAGATCCCCCGGGAGTAGGGTTTAAGGTCAGTGACCTCAAGGAAAACCAATATATGGTACTCACAACTTTTAGTAAGTTTCCCTCTTTAAAGCCTATAAAGGACCAGGAGCCTTATAAAAATTATTGGAAAACTACCTGGACATTCTTCCTAAGAGAAATAGCACTTCATCATAGCAGGTTAATTGTAAGAAGTCAAGCAGAATACAATACCTGGTGGATATCCATTTTTGCCAACTTGATAGCTAGGCCCATCCATTTTATCATGCAAAGGAAACAGTTAATGAATATAAAGATCAGAGCTGAAAAATTAACTGCTGCAGCAAACCAATCAAAGGAACCGGGTAAAATAAGAGAAGTAAAAGCTAACCAAATTCGCCCTGGTAAGAGGGTTGAGTTGTGGGCAGGAAAGGTTATATTGTTTTAACTAATAAGCACCATCCTTCCTGCAATGAAACGTTTGATTCACATTTGTCTCGTCTTGCTTTTAATTTATTCACTGTCCGCTTGTGAGGATAAGACCCAACCCATCACCTTTTCCAGTGGTGAAACTCTGCCGTTTGTAGAAGCCGTTGATGCACAGCCTTTAGTCGAACAAGTGAAACGCTTGACCCAGAAGCTAAATTTCCTGGGATCTCCACTTCCTCAGAAAACCGTGACGAAGCTAGAAGCGGCTTATGAAATCTCGGATCCGGCGTTACAAGTGCGCAAGATTCAAGAGATCATGGATCCTCTTTGTTTGGTGGGACTTCACATCAACCCGGAATCGCGTGTGAAGGTTCAGCAAGGTATGGTGCAGCCTAAGTTGTATCAACTGGAAAGTCGTCGCTTTTTAATCAAAATACGCAATGAAGCCGGCGTGACCTCCAATCTCAACTTGCAATACTCACCAGGGCAGCAGTCCGAAATGCGCACGGACCATGACACGCATCCCAAAATGCCTGATCCCGATAGTTTGCTTTTTTACTTCGAATTGTATATGTCCGGTAATGCCTGGATGTATAACCCCCAACGCAATTCCATGAGTGGGCTGGATCTGGAATACGCTATTCTCAATGTTTATTGCGGGGAAGCTGGAAAACGTGAGGCCACACTTACGTTCGATGTTGGACAGGGTACACAAGATCTGGGCTTCCGGTCCGAATTACCAGTGCTCTTTACAAGTCTTCCCACCTATCCACTGAACTTATCTAAAGTCCGTGATGAAAGTGGTGAAACTGTTCAGGCGCGTTTTGTCATAAGGGATTCCAATGGCCATATATTTCCTTCCCAGTCCCAACGGCAACCACCAGACTTCTGGTTTCATGCTCAGATTTACCGCACAGAAGGCCAAATGGTGCGGCTGCCGGACGGAAAATATGAGGTTATTTGTACCCGGGGTCCGGAGTACCTTGCTCAGACCAGGCAAATAGAGATCAGGGGTAGTGAAATCGACATTTCCTTTGAATTGAAACGCTGGATTGATCCATCGCTGGCAGGTTACTGGTCCGGCGATCACCACATCCATGCTGCAGGTTGTGCACATTACACGGATCCCACTGAAGGTGTTTTGCCTAAGCATATGTTACATCACATTCTGGGTGAAGACCTTAAGGTAGGCAGTGTACTGACCTGGGGTCCGGGTTTTGATTACCAAAAGCAATTTTTTACTGGTGAAACGCATCCGCTTTCCAAATACCCTTACACCATGCGCTATGACGTGGAGGTATCAGGATTTGGCTCTCATCAGTCCGGGCATTTGTGCCTGTTGCGACTGGGAGAACAAATGTACCCCGGTGGAGATTCTAAAGATCACTGGCCCACTTTGGGGCTGAATACCTTGCGTTGGGCCCAGAAACAAGGTGCGGTTTGTGGCCCGGCACATTCCGGATTTGGCATCAAGGTAGATAATCAGGATTTGCCTAACTACGAGATACCACCTTATAACAGTATTGGGGCAAACGAATATGTTGTTGATGTGACACATATGGTGGAAGGGCCTGACGGAAATGAGGTTCCAGCAGTAGATTTTATGTCCGCTGGGGATACCTGGCCTGTTGCTGAGCTCAACATGTGGTATCATACCCTTAACTGCGGTTTTCGCACACGTATTAGTGGCGAAACCGATTTTCCCTGTATCACCGGGGCCAGGGTAGGGGTTTGGCGCTCTTATGTAAAACTCCCTGATGCCCTGGACTACGATGCCTGGTGTGAGGGTATCTCTCGAGGTAGCAACTATGTCTCCGACGGCAAAAGCCACTTGATGCACTTTAAAGTGAATCAGCAAGAGGCTGGGGAAGCCAATAGCGAATTGAAATTATCTAAGCCTGGCAAAGTGAGAATAACTGTGGACGCCGCAGCATTACTGGAAGACTTGAATGTCGATTCGCTGGGTACTTTATTCCTGGGTGACCAGGCGCCATGGGACCCTAAACCCTGGGGTATTGAAAAAGCCCGTTTAGGTGATAGTAATGAAGTTAAAGTGGAAGTCG
>JAOTYN010000133.1 GCA_029861825.1 Cyclobacteriaceae bacterium | reverse complement strand
CCGCTTCCCCTGTGGCACAGCCTCCCTGACGGGCTATGATTTGCCGGCATTCCTCTAGTATCTGCGGACCGCCGGCCCGGTGGATGGCTCCGTCCACGCCACCGCCCCCCATCAGGGAACTGTTGGCGGCATTGACCACGGCATCGACCTTTAAAGTAGTGATATCGCCCTGAATCACTTCTATAGTAGTATCCATTTTTTTAATTATCTGAGGTAATCATCCGGTCTCAAATAAAACATCTTCTGCCAGCCTTGAATAGCATCGTCCCAGCGCCAAAAATGCGGCAATGGTGTAGATATAGTATAATGTAGATGATAAGGCTTACCAGCAGCATTGCCTGTATTGCCCACCGTGCCCAGGACACTGCCCATGGCCACCGGTTGCAAGGTAAAAGCATCAAGAGAATCCAAATGAGCGTAATAGTGAAAACGCCATTTTGGCCCCATCACAATCACCGCATTACCTCCCACATTTTGATACCCGCTCCATACCACCAACCCGTAGGATGCCGATAGCACCGGCGTACCTCGATCAGCAAATATATCAATGCCTTTATGGGTTATGGACTTGCCCCAGGGATAAGCCCAGTAACTGTTCTCGTTCCAGTCTTCGGGGGTGGCCCCGCGTACGGGAATTGTCATCTGTTGAGGTATCAACAACCCTAATGTCACGACAGTGATGGGAATAATCAGCTGCCAACGCTTTCCCCGATGGTAAATGTCTTGTATCAGGGAGGCAAAAAGCTTGATAAACTGACGGGTATGATAAGTGATCATGCAGCTTAAATTTAGTACCTTTGGCCCTGAAAGATTGAAAAAAGTTATGAAATTTATGAAAGTGATTTTTTCGTTGATTGTGGTATTTTTACCCTACTTTGCCCTATCCCAAAATCCAACCACTGTGAAAAAAATTGAAGTTACCGGTACTGCTGATATGGAAGTGACTCCCGATGAGATCTACGTTCGGATCACCCTAAAAGAGTATATGGATGGCCGCCGGAAAGTGAATTTGGATAAGCTCGAAGAGCGTCTGGTAAAGGCCTTGCGCAGTGAACGTATTCCCGAAGAAAACCTTACCGTGCAAAACATCTATGGATATAACTGGGACTGGAAGAAAAAGAAATCCGGAGATTTTATGGCTTCAAAAAGCTTCCGGCTGAAGGTGCCAAATCTTAAAAAGATGAATGATCTGATTGAGCGCCTGGATGAGCGGGGCATCAATAATATGAATATTGACAACTACAGCCATTCCAAGCTGGAAGATTACCAAAAGGAACTGAAGTTAAAAGCCCTACAAAATGCCAAAGAAAAGGCGGCGTTTTTGTTAGGAGGTATTGATGAGGAATTGGGAGGAGTGTTGGAGGTTTACGAACACCAAGCACCCCAACACGGCGGACCAATACTCTATCGCGCTCAGGCTATGGATGCAGAAGCCGCTAGCTATCAATCGAATGTAGAGTTCAAAACCATCAAGCTGCAATCAGAGATCCGGGCGGTATTCGCTATTAAGTAGCTAGCTCTAGCTCAATAAGGGAATTACGGTTATAGCAAATATTACCAATACTATGATGGCCAATAGGTTTAGCCAAAATCCGGTCTTGGCCATATCCTTGATCTGAATATGACCACTGGCAAATACGATGGCATTGGGCGGGGTACTAATGGGCATCATAAAGGCACAGCTGGCGGCAATGGTAGCAGGAGCCACCAGCAATAAAGGAGGAAGAGCTAATGCCTGCCCTATGCCGATAACCACCGGCAAAAATACCGTTACCAAAGCCACATTACTCATCAGTTCGGTCATAAACAGCATTACCGAGGTAAGGATCAACACCAGCATCCATTGCGGATATGGCCCTCCTTCGGAAATGTAGTTGCCCACTAATTCAATGATCCCCGTGGACTGCATGGCCCGGGCCAGACACAATCCACCCCCAAATAACAGAAGAATTCCCCAGGGTAAGCGGGAGGTGGTCTCCCAGTCAAGCAGGAATTTCCCCTTTTTCAGATCCAGTGGAAAAAGAAACATCAAGGTACCCCCGGCCATGGCTACTACGGTGTTATTAAGTAACGGCTTACCGATAAGGCCATTGAGAGGCTGCAGCAGCATCCAGCCCAATGCCGTAAGTACGAAGATTGCCAAAACCCTTTTCTCGGGACCGGAAATAGGTCCCATGGCCCTTAACTCACGGGTAATGATTTCTTTTGAGCCCTCTAGATGTCCCAATTTGTTGGGGAAGAACCACTTGGTCAACAGCAAATAGGTCAAAGCCAAAATAAGTGCGCAAATAGGCAGACCTAAAATCAGCCATTCGCTAAAGGTGATGTCAAATCCGTAAAACTCATTGATATAGCCCAACATAACCACATTCGGAGGAGTTCCTATAATGGTTGAAGCGCCCCCGATATTGGCTGCATAGGCGATCCCTAGCAATAAGCTCAGGGCAAACCTTCGGAACCGTACATCTGTCTGGTCCAGTCCCAGCTCTTCGGTCAATAGAGAGATCACCGACATGGCAATGGGCAGCATCATAACGGCGGTGGCGGTGTTACTGATCCACATACTCAAAAATCCGGTAGCCAGCATAAATCCTAAAATAATGCCGTCGGCATGAGTTCCCGTATTGGAGATAAGGGTTAATGCAATCCTTTTATGGAGATTCCATTTCTCCATTGCCAGTGCAATTAGAAAACCTCCCATGAACAGAAAGATGATGGGATCGGCGTAAGGAGCAGTAGCCTCCCGAATGCTAAAGATCCCGAGTAATGGCATGGCGCTCATAGGCAATATGGCAGTCACTGGAATAGGTACTGCCTCGGTTACCCACCACACCACCATCCATGCTGCCATAGATATCACATGCCAGGCAGTATCATCCAGAGGAGTGGGGTTGGGGATTAGTAATAATGACAGGAACACTAGAGGACCTGCTAGCAGTCCAATAATCTTGGTGTAATTGGGCTTGATGTGAGAGGATTCCAAATATTGGAACGATTAGGTTCCCTACAATTTTATCAATTTGCTGGAGCCCTCAAAGCGATCCGCTTTAATTTTTATAATGTATAATCCCTGAGGTAAGTCGCTGATGTCGATTCTGTTCGGACTCTCGTTCCTTTCCAGCAACGATTCATACAATTTAGTGCCGTTAGTGGTAAAGATCGATACTTTGGCAACCGCCACGTTTGTTCGGCCAGGTCAATGTTCAGATACTGCCGCTGGGATTGGGGTACCTTTTTAGGGTTTGTGCTTGGAGGGAGTTGCTTACCAGTGTCAGGAGCAACAGGATTCGGATTAGGTTCACAGTTATAAAGTATTCGTTCTACACAAAAAATCAATAACCAACATCAAATATATCAACTAATGCGCAACCATGAACCCAAAATGCCTCGGTTTGTTGGCGGGGAACACATTAGACTTAGTTCGTGGACCACATTATGATAATACAATCAAACCGACTTTGGTAACCGGCCTTAGGGAACTTATCTCTAAATATTTTAATTATTAGTATGCATGCATAATATAATTTTTACTATCTTTGGTTCCCTCACATGAAGAGAGAAGAAGCCGTAGATTATAATATTAAAACCGCCTGGCATGCTATAAACCGCATGTACAACCAGGAGGCCATTAAGAGTGAGATAACCACATCCATAGGGTTTGTGTTGTTGAACATAAATTCCAAGGAAGGTACTCCCGCCACTAAAATCGCCCCTTTAATAGGGTTGGAATCCCGAAGCTTGGTGCGAATGCTCAAGAGCATGGAAGAAAAGGGGCTGATATGTCGTAAAGCCGATCCCACCGACAAGCGGCTGGTGAGGATATTCCTAACCGATAAGGGGAAACGCAAAAAGGAAATTTCCCGAAAAGCAGTAATGGCTTTTAACGAAAAAGTACGGGGTGTTATCGACTCCGACGATCTACAGGTATTTTTTAAAGTGATCCAAAAGATCAATCAAATAGTGGAAGATAACCATATTCACCAAAACGAAGAATTGCCCAATCAGTATGAAAAGAACCATCAATAAGGCAGCGGTTTTAGGCTCCGGTATCATGGGGTCGCGCATTGCCTGTCATCTAGCCAATGTTGGAGTAGAGGTATTGCTGCTGGACATTGTGCCACGGGAACTCAGCCCCCAGGAAGAAGCCCAAGGATTGAGCCTGGAGAGCCCCCTGGTACGCAATCGCATGGTTACAGATTCTTTCAAAACCGCAGTAAAATCAAAACCGGCACCCCTATACCATAAGGACTTTGCGCAGCGGATCCAACTGGGCAACTTTGAAGATGATATGTCCGGTATTGCAGATTGTGATTGGGTGATCGAGGTAGTGGTGGAGAACCTGGACATAAAGAAAAAAGTATTCGATCAGGTTGAACAGCATCGCACTCCGGGCACGCTTATCACCAGCAACACCTCTGGCATACCCATACACATGATGCTGGAAGGCCGCAGTGAGGATTTTCAAAAACATTTCTGTGGCACCCACTTTTTTAACCCGCCCCGCTATCTCAAGCTCCTGGAGGTAATCCCAACGCCAAAAACCGATCCCGACATAGTAGATTTCTTTATGGAATATGGGGATCTGTATCTGGGTAAGACCACCGTACTTTGTAAGGATACCCCGGCCTTCATCGCAAACCGCGTGGGTATCTACAGCATTATGAAAGTGGTGAAAACCATGCAAGAGTTGGATCTTACGGTTGATGAAGTAGATAAACTCACAGGACCAGTGATCGGCCGACCCAAATCGGCAACCTTCCGCACCTCCGACGTGGTTGGGCTGGATACCTTGATCAAAGTGGCCAACAATCTATATGAGGGGCTGACGGAAGACGAATCCCGGGAGGTGTTTAAGCTTCCCCAGGTAGTGGCCCAATTGGAAGAAAACAAGTGGCTGGGTGATAAGACTAAACAAGGATTCTATAAAAAGACCAAGGATGAGAACGGTAAGACCAAAATACTCACCTTGGATTTGAAGACTATGGAATACCAGCCCAAGGCCAAGGTTAAATTCAATACCCTGGAAGGCACAAAAAGCATTGATAACGTTAAGGAACGCTATCCTGTGTTATTATCGGGTCAGGACAAGGCCGGTGAATTTTATCGACATAGCTTCTACGGACTTTTTCAATATGTCAGCAACCGCATTCCCGAAATAGCCGATGAATTGTATCGCATCGATGATGCCATGTGCGCGGGTTTCGGCTGGGATGTAGGGGCCTTTGAAACTTGGGACCAGACAGGACTAGCCAAGGTATTGCCAGAGATGGAATCCATGGGTTACAAACCTCACCAGTGGGTCTACGACATGCTGGAAACAGGATGTGAAAGTTTTTACAAGATTGAAAATGGGGTAAATCACTATTATGATATACCCTCAAAATCCTACCAGGAGATATCAGGAAAAGGAGATCTGGTCATTCTAGACAATATCAGGAAGCAAAGTGTGGTTTGGGAAAATGCCGAGTCCTCTTTATTTGACCTGGGCGACGGGGTGTTGAATCTGGAATTCCATTCCAAGATGAATACCATGGGTGCAGGGGTGATCGAAGGAATTAACAAGGCCGTCAACCTGGCAGAAAAAGATTTTCAGGGATTGATTATCGGGAATCAAGGGGCCAACTTTTCAGCAGGGGCCAATCTGGGGATCGTTTTTATGTATGCCATCGAACAGGAATACGAAGAGATCGATCTCATGATCCGACAGTTTCAAAATACCGTTGCCAGAGCCCGCTTTTCCACTGTTCCCGTAGTAGTTGCGCCCCATGGACTAACCTTAGGGGGTGGTTGCGAACTGTCTATGCATGCTGACCGAGTACAGGCCACCGCTGAAACCTATATTGGGTTGGTGGAAGTAGGCGCTGGTGTAATTCCGGGAGGTGGAGGCACCAAGGAACTCACTATGCGAGTACATGATCGCCTGGAAAGCGGTGATGTTGAACTGAATGCCCTGCAAAATGCCTTTATGAATATTGCTACGGCCAAAGTGGCTACATCGGCTCATGAGGCTGTCGATATGAATATTTTGCGACCGCAGGACTTGGTTACTGTCAATAAACAGCGGCAGATTGCCGAGGCCAAAGAAACCGTGTTAGGCCTGGCAGAAGCAGGCTATACCAAACCCACTCCTCGGACGGATATAAAAGTACAAGGAAAAACCGGTATGGCCCTTTTCCTGGCAGGTATTACCGGTATGAAAATGGGTAAGTATATATCAGACCACGATGCCAAGATTGCTAAGAAATTGGCTTACATCATGTGCGGCGGTGACTTGAGTGCTCCGACCGAAGTCTCCGAACAGTATCTATTGGATCTGGAAAGAGAAGCGTTTTTATCATTAACGGGAGAAAGGAAAACGCTGGAGCGTATTCAAAGTATCCTTACTACAGGTAAACCCTTAAGAAATTAGAAAATCATGGATGCATATATAGTTGCAGGATTCAGAACTGCGGTAGGAAAAGCTAAAAGAGGGGGATTTCGATTTACTCGTCCCGACGATCTGGCCGCTGATGTTATTAAACATCTGGTGAGTTCAATACCGGGTTTGGAATCTACTCGTGTTGATGACCTAATCGTAGGTAATGCGGTGCCAGAGGCAGAACAGGGAATGCAAATGGGACGTATGATCTCCTTGTTGTCATTGCCAATGGAAGTACCCGGTATGATCATTAACCGCTACTGCGGATCGGGCATTGAAGCCATCAATATTGCCAGCGCTCGCATCCACGCAGGGATGGCGGATTGTATCATTGCTGGGGGAACCGAATCCATGTCGCTGGTTCCTGTTATGGGCTGGAAGACTGCTCTCAATTATAAGATTGCTACTGAACATCCCCAGTACTACACCAGTATGGGACTCACCGCAGAAGAGGTAGCCCGTGACTTTAACATTTCCCGGGAGGATATGGATGAGTTCTCATATAACTCCCATATGAAGGCAATTGCTGCCATCAAAGAGGGTAAGTTCAAGGATGAGATCGTGCCTATAACGGTACAGGAAACGTTTTTGGAAAACGGTAAGAGAAATAACCGTGAATTTGTGGTAGATACCGACGAAGGCCCCAGGTCCGATACCAACTTAGAAGTACTGGCTAGACTTAAACCGGTGTTTGCCCAAGGGGGTACGGTTACTGCCGGCAATAGTTCACAGACCTCTGACGGGGCAGCCTTTGTAATGGTCATGTCGGAAAAGATGGTCAAAGAACTGAATTTGACGCCCATAGCGCGTCTGGTCAGTTATGCCGTGGCAGGAGTGGATCCGCGTATCATGGGCATTGGTCCGGTGGCGGCAGTACCTAAGGCGGTAAAAATGGCCGGATTGAAATTGGATGAGGTGGAACAGATTGAATTAAATGAGGCCTTTGCTGCACAATCCCTGGCAGTGATCAAGGAATTGGGGCTGGACCGGGAAAAAGTGAATGTGAATGGCGGAGCCATCGCTTTGGGACATCCGCTGGGTTGCAGTGGAGCCAAGTTGTCCATACAGTTGTTTAACGAGATGCGCCGTCGAAAACAGAAATATGGCATGGTCACCGCCTGTGTGGGAGGAGGACAGGGAGTAGCCGGTATTTACGAATTTTTGAATTAAAGACTTAGAATTTTTATAAGATGAGTACAGCAGTAAAGAATAAAGCTATTAAAGGAGGTGAGTTTCTGATCAAGGAAACGGAAGCAAAGGATGTTTTTATACCTGAAGAGTTTACTGAGGAGCAGCGGATGATCATGCAAACCTGCCAGGAATTCTTAGATCAGGAGATTTATAGCAGATTAGATGAGATCGACAGCATGAAACATCCGGAACTGATGCCTTCGCTAATGGATAAGGCCGGTGAATTGGGGCTACTGGGAACTTCAGTACCGGAGCGCTTTGGGGGATTTGGTATGAACTTCAATACCTCCATGTTAATCGCGGAGGTTTTGGGCGCGGGTCACTCTTTTGCTGTGGCTATGTCGGCCCACACCGGAATCGGTACATTGCCCATCTTGTATTATGGAAATGATGACCAGAAGGCCAATTACCTGCCCAAACTGGCTACCGGAGAATGGAAAGCCGCATACTGCCTGACAGAGCCTGACTCCGGATCCGATGCCAACGCTGCTAAAACTAAAGCTGAACTAACTGAAGACGGCAAACACTATCTGATAAATGGTCAGAAAATGTGGATCACCAATGGAGGATTTGCGGATGTATATATTGTATTTGCCCGCATCGAAGAGGATAAATATCTGACGGCCTTTATCGTAGAAAAAGAATTCGGGGGCATCACCATGAATGAGGAAGAGCATAAAATGGGGATCAAAGGATCCTCTACTCGTCAGATCTTCTTCAATGACTGCAAAGTTCCTGTCGAGAACATGCTATCAGATAGACAAAACGGGTTCAAGATAGCGGTTAACATATTGAATATTGGTCGTATCAAATTAGGAGTAGCCGCTATTGGTGCATCCAAGGCCATAATACGTAAAGCTACCAACTATGCCATTGAGCGTAAGCAGTTTGGAAAGTCCATAGCAAACTACGGGGCCATCAAGCACAAACTGGGAGAGAATGCCGCCCATATCTATGCCAGCGAGGCCGCCCATTACCGTGCCGGCCAAAATATAGATGATGCTTACGATGCTCTGGTTGCGGATGGTATGGAGCCTGCTCAAGCTCGATTAAAATCACTGGAACAATTTGCTATTGAGTGCGCTATTCTAAAAGTACACGGTTCAGAGACCCTGGACTTTGTGGTAGACGAAGGGGTGCAAATATACGGTGGCATGGGCTATTCCGCAGATGCCCCTATGGACCGCGCCTACCGAGATGCCCGCATTAACAGGATCTTTGAAGGGACTAATGAGATCAATCGTATGCTGGTACTGGATATGATGTTGAAAAGAGCGTTAAAAGGAGAACTGGACCTGATGGGGCCGGCACAGGCCGTAGCCAAAGAGCTGATGGCAGTTCCGGATTTTGGAGCCAGTGAGGACGATCGCCTGTTTGCTGCAGAGAAGAAAGTACTGGCCAATTTAAAGAAGGCTGGACTAATGATAGCCGGGGCTGCGGTACAGAAATTTATGCAGAACCTCGATGATGAACAGGAAGTCCTAATGCACCTGGCCGATGTGCTAATTCAGGTTTATGTGGCGGAGTCGGCACTGTTGAGAACGGAAAAACTGATTGACATTCGTGGACAACAGGCCTGCGAACGCCAAGTCGACCTTACCATGACTTATCTGCATACCGCGGTAGAACAAGTTCAAAGTGCCGGTAAGCAAGCTATTTACGCTTTCGCTGACGGTGATGAACTACGCATGATGTTATTAGGTTTAAAACGGTTTACGAAGATCGAGCCCTATAACTTGAAAGAATCGCGTCGACGCATCGCTGATGCTATGATCGAAAAGAATGATTACATCTACTAATGGAGCAGCTCTAGTGTGAAACTAGTAGCAATAAATAAACCCCGTAGCTTTTGACAGCCACGGGGTTTTTTCGTGACTACTTCTCCGCAAAAATGACCTGATCCACAATGTGTACCACCCCATTGCTGGCGTCAATGTCGGCGGTGGTAATTC
>JAOTYN010000132.1 GCA_029861825.1 Cyclobacteriaceae bacterium | reverse complement strand
GCGGAATCCAGCTTGTGCTGATTAAAGTATTCATCACCCGCATTCAATAGTGCTGAGGCTACACCTATGGAATCATTTTGGTCTCTTAGAATATTTATGGCTTGTTTGTAGTATTCAACGGAATTATTGTGATTGCCCATAATGGAGTATACATCAGCAATGGCAATATTTACTATGCCCAATTGACGGTCCAGCTCCCCTTCAATAGCAATGTTAGTGGCTTGAAAATAGCTTTCCAGGGCCTGCGACAGATCGCTTTTTAGCCTAAGAGCACTACCTTTATGCAGATACCCATCAAATAAATAACGGACGGAATCTACCGCTTTTGCAGTGGCAATAAGTTCAAGACTGTAGGACAGTTTCTTCTGAGGATCTTCATGACCTGCGGCCAATGTCCTCAAAACCTCCAAACGCTCACTTACTTCATTTGATCCCTTTTGGTAGATGGCCTCCAGGCTATCTAAGTTCTGGCTGTGCAGAGGCCAGAAAATAAACAAAAAAAAGCCCAGAAAAAGCAAGGCTTTTCTACAGAGAAACGGGAAATGCAAATATTGCATGTACTTGATAATCAAAGGATTAAACTTATTTCACTTTGATTTTTGGATCAATGTGGAAGGTTCCGTTGCGCTTAACTCCGTTGTTGTGTACTTTAAAAGATACCTTATATTTCTCCTCATCGCCTTCTCTGCCTTCGGTAACCACTCCAATGACTATGCCGTCGGTGTCGTTCAACTTGTTTCTTCCAAACACCCTGGCTCCGCCTTCGTGATTTATAGCGGTGATTTCAACTTCATCCGAATCCGGGGCGTTAGCAGAAACGCCTACCCATTTGACCGTATCACCCAAGGCCACGAAAATAGTGAATTCCTCATTTGAGATGCCGGGGTCTTGCCCAAAATTGCAGACTTCATGGGTGTTGGAGTTTTCTACTTGGTCGGTTGCCACACTGAGGGTAATGGTATGTACCTCTTGGCCATACCCCATAATTGACAATAGTAGGATGGTCACTAATAGTGAAAGTTGTTTGATAGGTTTCATTTAGGTTTGATAGGTTTATGCAACGATAATATAACAAAATTATGGAAGTAAGCGGTGGCACAGTAGTTGATATTCTAGATTTTGCCTGGTAGCAATCTAAATCTATAAACCAATTAATATTCCAGTTTCATTTAAGCATGGTGCAAAGGAGTAGGCGGCACCCTGACGGTTAATCCGTACTCTAACCTTACACCGGTAGGCTCCACCGGTAGTTTCCCTGCGTTAATTGCCGCTATTATCCCACCTTAACCATCTGATTTATAAGTATATGGCCTAAGGTGCGGGCCTCTTTTGTCATTTAAATAGTAACGATCATGGCTAAGATTTACAGTTTATTAATTGGTTTATTTTTGATCACATTTAGTACACAAGCCCAGGACACTTACCATAAGGGTACCATCACCATGAAAAATGGTAAAGTAAAAGAAGGATATGTACTGATCAATTATTCGTATCCCCAACGGTTCCAATCCAACATCACTTATATCGATGAATCGGCCTATAAGAAATATCTAAAAAAGGGTAAAGTAAAAGGTAAGAGTAAAAACAGTCTAAAGCCAAAAGATATTCAGGGCTTCACTCTGGAAGAAGGTAAGGTTTATAAGACCGTACAGTATACGGATTTAACAGGCAAAACTTTGAATATGATCCCCAAGAAAGTGTGTCTGGAACAAGTGGCGGATGGCAAGATCAAGATGTATAAGATGTACAGTAAAACTACCGGCGAGATCTCCTATGAAATGGCAGATATGCGCCGCGCGGGGCAACAGGTTTTGGTGGATTACATCCAAAATAATTTTCAGCTCCTGGTCAAAAAGATACCAAGGACCCTAAGAATGTGGCGATCCTGAATATCTTAAAAATTAATCGGGGACAACGCAGATGTGAAAGACAATTACGACAACAATGTATATGGCCTGAGGGATCAGTTTTCTCAACCGCTTAAGGAAGGAAAGCTGGTAAACAAGAAATACGAGCAGGCCTTTTTGAAATTATTGGAAGACTATAACAATGGATAGTTTCCATCCCCTATAAATTGCCTGGAAATTGAAAGGAGCCGGAAGTGAATTCCGGCTTTTTTGGGTCCTATTTAAGAAACCTACCCAATGATTACAGCTTTTCAAAGACCAGTTCACCGCCCACATAGGTTTTGAGGACCTCTAACTTCCCCTGGTTGAATTGAAAAAGGATCATATCCGCTCTTTTCCCCACTTCCAATTTTCCTCTATCTTCCAAACGCAACATGCGGGCGGGGTTCTTGGTAGCCAGGTCAATGGCATCTGCTAAGGAGCATCCGGTAAATTCAATGATGTTTTCAATACCCCTGGTGATGAGGAAAGATGCACCGGCCAGCACATTTTCAGCGGGCAGCATAATGGCTCCTTCTTCCGTCATCACCAGTTTCTGCCCGAAATCTTCATAGTCTCCAGGTGGCATTCCCGCCAGACGCGTAAGGTCAGAAACCAAAACTACATAGTCCTGTCCTTTGGCTTTATAAAATGTCCGCACTTCTTCCTTGGTCAGGTGAAAACCATCTACAATGATACTGGCGAATAATCCGTCATTGGCCAACTGAGCCCACAGAGGATTGTGGTGACGGTGAATAGAATTGGCGCAACCGTTGCCCAAATGCGTGGAAACGGATGCTCCTGCTTCTACGGCCATGTTGAGGTCCGTACTGCCGGCAGCGGTATGTCCCAGGCCTACTATAATGTCCAACTTATGGCAATTGCGAATAAACTCCATAGCACCTTCAAGTTCCGGGGCCAGGGTAACTTCCATGATCCTGCTTCCCGAGGCCTGGTACCACCCCAGGAATTCGCCCCAATCCGGGTTGCGGATCCATTCTGGATTATGTACCCCCCGATAGCCGGGTTCTGCTGAAATATAGGGTCCTTCCAAGTGAAATCCCGGCACGGATTGCGCCAATTGTTCATCTTCAAGGATCCGATCCAGATTTTCAAAACTTTTCAAAAGCACCTCATTGGTTTGACTGGTGAGGGTAGGTAAAATGGTGGTGATCCCCTTTTCCCATAATCCTTCCATCACCACCCTGAATTTTTCCGAATCCAGGTCTTCGCCAACGAAGGAGTGAGACAGGTAGCCGTTAATTTGATGATCAATCAGTCCCGGACCCAGATAATAATTGAAATCACCCTCAGCTGCTACAACCCGCTCAACTTCCCGGATCACACCTTCTTGAATGGTAAGCCTAATAGGTAAACCATCCGCATAATACAGGCCTTCCACTACGGTCTTGTCCATACTTTCTTCCTCAGGGAGTTTATTTGGGTTGCAACTGATCAATATTATGCCAGGCAATAACAGACTGATTAATGATTTATTAAAATGCATGGTGCTTAAATTAATGGGCGGAACAGGAATTGGTTATGGTATGTTGACCCATTTCACTCAAAAACCAACTTACCGAAAAATTCGGGCATATGAAACCGGGGCTTGGGAAATACCACCTGTGACCAGGTGAGCCAATGCGGATGAGAGGTATCGTCGGCAATCTTATAAAAATTACCTTGCCACACGGTGCCGCTGGTGGGGGTTTCAAATTCCTGATATTTGTTTAACATGGCGAATGGTATGGCATATTCCAGGTACCAGGTTACGGTATCGGTAATCTCCGTGGGTACCATCTTAGGCATGGTGTGGGCTATCTTTACCTGTTCCATGTCATGGTCGGGTAGCTTGGTCACCTGGTCACCGGGCGTGCCGTGGTGATTAAATAACATGGTGCCGCCGCAGTTCATTTCCAGATTAAAATAACTTCGATCTTCGGTATTATGGGTGGAAAAGAAAAACTCTACGCAACTATCTTTATAAACAGGATCCTGGTGCTTTTCTGCTACCGCTCGCACATACTGATCATTAACTTTCCAAATCAGATAAATACACTGATCATCATAGGCCGCCTTTACCTGTACCTTAGGAAAATGCTCAGGTCTTTCTCCCATGTAATGCTCCAGGCTGATGGCTTCGATCTTATTCCAGGGAGCTTTTTCCCAATCCGCGTCTATGGTCAAGGGGGCCGGGATCTTTTTGATATAGTTGGTCTTCTTTTTTTGCGCATCAAGGGAATGGTAGGAGATCATAATCATAAAGGCAATCAATACGGTTCGCATCATTTTCATTGTTGGTTTATAATTCCTTAATCCGGATATTTTTCCAGTAAACTTTTTTTCCTGCCTGGTTACTGTGATAGGCTTCGTGGTATTGAAGACCTATAAACCCTGAAGCCAGCAGGTCATCGGTAGTATCTACCGCCAATACCCCATTTACCCAGGTCTTTATGCTATTGCCTGCTGCTTCTACCTTCATTTTATTCCATCCGTTGGGATCGAAAGCAGCCCCTGCCTCTTTATTCTGCGACAGATCAACTAGCCAGCCTCTGTATCCCGGCTCGTATAGGCCTCCGGACCAGGCCCTGGGGGAGGGATCTATTTCTATCTGGTAACCCCATATACCTCCGGCTTGCCAGCTCGTTTCCCGTAATTCACCATTTCCGGCAAGATATAGCGACGACGTATCTTTTTCCCAGATCTGCCCCCGAATCTGCATCCCTGAATTCAGGGTAGTATCTATTTTTACTTCCCATTCCAGAATGAAATCCCCATAATCGTTCACAGAGCATAAATAACCACCCGGTTTTTCCAACTCGGCTGTGGAAACGATCATATGGTCTTCCACCATGAATTGGTTGGGACCTCCTTTTGCTACCCAGCCATTTAAGGTTTCACCGTCAAAGAGCTGCACCCAGGGGGCTTCCTGAGGCTCGTTGGCCTGCTGCTGCTCCAAAGCAATTGGTTCCTTTTGCTTTTTACAGCCCGCCATCATTATTACACTTAGGGTCAACACCATTAAGGGATGATGAAATTTTAAAATGTTGATTGCTCTCATTGTTTTAAGTTAGGATTGTACTAATTAACAAACTCGACAATGGCCAAATAACTGGTTAAAATACCAAATAGCAATACACACCATACTCCAATTTTCAAATAAACAGAGATAGGAGTATTTTTCATTACCGACTTGTTTTCCATGAGGATTAAGATGGGAATGGTAACCGCAGGAAGAATGAACGCCTGAAATGCCTGTGAAAATACCATCATGGCCGGAGGACGCTCGTCAACGAATTGCAAGCCAAAACCAAAACACAGCCCCAGGAGACCCAGCGTTCTGAATAACGGGGAGCGAATATCCCGGGGACGGGAGCTGTAATCGCTGATCAGCCAGGGAGCAATGAGCACGATAGGGAATACGGTGGACAAAGCAGCACCGGTGATGCCTGCGATCAGCACTATGGCGGCGAATTTTCCTCCAATAGGTTCGAAGAGCTGAATAAGCTCTACAGTATCCGTCACCCGCAATCCCATCACATGCAGGGTGCCCGCAGCTACGGCCATGATAATACCGCTTAAAAACAACATCATCAACGAGGACACAAAGGCATCTTTTTTTTCCGTTTTCAATTGACTGGCATCCCACCCTTTTTCTGAAACCACGATACTTCTAATTACAAACACCGCGGCCGAGCAGGTGGTCCCGGCCATGGCGGCAATCAGTCCCAATGACCCCGGTTGATTCGGAATGCTGGGCATCAGTCCGCTTAGAATCTCATTGAGGTCCGGTTTTACGGCTATGAACACATAGAGGAAGCAAAGAATCATCAACACCACCAGTACGGACAGTAATTTTTCGAACATCTGGTACTGGCCATTCCAAAGCAAAAGGGACAGCAATACAATCAGTACGGTGGTAATGCTTAGGGTACTTACCAACACCCCACCGGTGAGCATGCTGATAGCTTCTTGTAAAAGATCGGCCACGATCCCCATAATTCCCATTAAGGCCAGCAACTCACCAATGATCAAAGCCACAATAATGTAGAGGGCCAGGGGCTTACCAAAACGGGGGATATGCATTTTAATATTGTGGAGAGAGGTTTTGCCGCTGATCAGGGTAACTTGTCCGTAGCCTATCATCAGGACATAGGTAAAAATGCAGGATAACACCAGCGCCCAGAACAGCGTCATGCCGTATTCCGCGCCGGCCTTGGCCATAGTGATGATACTTCCGGTACCAATATTGTAGGCAATCAGGAATAATCCCGGACCCACCGCGCTGAACGCCACTAGAATTTTACGGATCGACAGGTTGCTCATTTCAACGAGGTCTGGGATAATTGGGAAGCGGAGTCCCGGTCCAGACACATATGAACCTGTGGATGAGTTTGCAGCGCGGAGGCGGGCACCATGGGAGTGACCTCGCCTTCAACGGATTTAGCTACCGCCATTGCCTTGCGTTGATCCGGTACCGTGCAAATGATATGGGTGCTTGTCAATATCTGCTTTATGGACATGCTAATGGCTCTGGTGGGTACATCGGATAAAGTCTCGAACCACCCCTCGTTTAATTGTTGGGTGCGGCAGGCTTGGTCCAGGTCTACCACCAGAAAAGGGTGGGAGGTATCAAAATCGGCCGGGGGATCATTAAACGCCAGGTGGGCATTTTCACCGATGCCTACGAACGCCACTGAGATAGGGTGTTCATTGATCAGCTTGCCCAGACGCTGGCATTCCTCCTCCGGATTGCTTTGACCGTTTACATAATAGAATTCATTTAGGGGTACCTTTTCCACAAACCGTTTCTTCAAATATTTTCTGAAGGAAGCCGGGTGATCTATAGACAAATCTAAGTATTCATCTAAATGGAAGCCCTTTACCCGGGACCAATCCAGGTCGGCCTTAACTAATTCCTCCAGCATCTCGAATTGGGAAGCTCCGGTAGCCACCACGATATTGACTGCTTCATTTTGAGCCAGGCCTTCCCGGATCAGCTTTGCCCCCAGGTGAGCGGCATATTTTCCCAATTCTTTTTTGTTATCCGCAATAAAAATATCCATAGGCTATAATAATCAATGAAGCGGTTATTTTCTACCAAATATTTTTTTTAGTTACACTTTTTCCTATTTGTTGACCACTTGTCAATATGCTTTTTATAAAAGTCAGTGGTCGGCCTAGCCAATATTTATGTCTTGCCCATAAGCTACTCTTTGCTATCTTTAGTAAGGCCTTTAAACTGTATGGAAATGAAAAAGATATCAAGAAGAAAATTTAATTCACGGCTGGGTAAAGGATTAGGCGGGGCGGCACTTTTAGCAGGTATGCCCCTGTCTCATGTAACAGCCTGTGCTCCCAAGCAGAAAGACTCATTGGGCATAGCCCTGGTGGGACTGGGTAGCTACAGTACTTACCAGTTGGCCCCGTCACTGCAAGACACCCAGTATTGCCATCTGGCGGGCATTGTCACGGGCACCCCTTCTAAAGAAAAGGAATGGGCCCAAAAATATGGGATCCCATCATCGAATATCTACAATTATGAAAATTTTGATTCCATTGCCGATAATGAGGCCATTGATATTGTCTACGTAGTGCTTCCTAACAGCATGCATGTCGATTTTTCCATACGGGCGGCACAGGCCGGGAAACATGTGATTTGTGAAAAGCCCATGGCCATGAATGTGGAGGAGTGCGACGCCATTATCCAGGCCTGTGAAAAAGCCGGAGTGAAGCTATCCGTGGGCTACCGGCTGCATTCCGAGCCCTATACCCAGGAAGTAAAGCGTCTGGTGCGGGAAAAGACCTTTGGAGATGTTCACTACGTTTCCGCCGACGCTGCCTATATGTCCAGAGGTAATCCCGATCAGTGGCGATTGGATATCAAATTGTCTGGTGGGGGGGCGCTGATGAACATGGGGGTATATTCCATTCAAAGCGTTATTTATGGCACCGGTGAGAATCCCATTTCCGTGCAAGCCCAGGAATTCAGTACCCGTCCGGAATATTTCAAGCAAACCGACGAGACCATTACCGCTCAGTTTGAGTTTCCCGGAGGAGCTGCGGGCAATATCATGACCTCCCACAACGCCAGCGCCAACCGCCTCTATGGCTCCTGCGACTCCGGCTGGTATGAGCTACAACCGGCCAATCACTATGGACCTCTGCATGGTCGTACTTCGGAAGGGGAATTTTCATTTCCTCATGAACGCCAACAAAAATTGCAGATGGACGATTTTGCCAAGCACATTTTACAGGGTACCAAGAACTTGGTGCCGGGAGAAATGGGTAAAAGGGATATGATCATAGTGGAAGCTGTCTATAAATCTATAGCTGAGGGAGGAGCGAAGATAAAGTTGGATTTGGGGGAGATGGGGTTAAGTTGAGTGTGAGTGTGAGTGTGAGTGTGTGGGCAGTTGGCAATTCGCAGTGGGTAATGGGCAATCGCAATGAACATGTTAGTCTAGTAATTTTCGGAATTCAGGCTCATGAATGATCGACTCTAAGGCTCTTTTTTCACTTTCAGAATATCGTTCCTGCCTTTTTAGTTCCTATTAGTAAGGTTAATACTCCTTAATTACCAGTCTACTTTGGGACTTGGTTTGAGTTGGCAAAAGCCAAATCCCATAACCATCCACCCCAATGATTACCTCACAACTATGGTCTATTCACTTGAAAATGGATTGGGTATTTTCACCAGATCTTCAATCATTATTCCATTGTGTTCGAATCGTCCCAGGGTATATACATGACCATTTGGTCCTACGGCAATGGCATTAACATGGGTGGGCCGGGTGCCGTCTTTATAAAAAACAGCGCCGTGATCCCTATATTTTCCGCTGGGGATATGGTAGGTGATCAGATGTAGGTTCTCTAATCCCTTGGTGCCTACTTTGATTTGATCGTCCAACTCCTCTCGTTTACCGTCGACATATATAGGGCCTCCGGTAAGGTAATACAAGGTTTGATCATCCGGACCAAGTTGAAAGCCTAAGTATCCATAGGTAAAATAGTCGAACATGCCGCTTTTTTTTGATGGTTCGGAGGTGATCCTATCCACTATTTCGATTTCCGGCTTACGGGGATCGAAACGAAATAAATATCCGGAATTGCCGTGCACGCCATAGGCCACTCCTTCAGCAGCAGACCATACGATGGTTCTCCAGTTATAGGCCATAGTTCCGGGCCTGGTGAAGTCGTACTTGCCAAAATAATCAAGTCGCATATGAACGCCGGCCACTTTTTCTATTCCCGCGGAGGTGCTAGGGTTATAAGTAAATATATCGCCTTCAGAAGTAGTGAAATAGGTCGACCCGTCTCGATCATCAACAAACATGGATCGGCAGACCACCCGATAATCTTCTCCAACGGTTCCTGCTTCTCCATTATGGGAAATTTGTCCCAGATTATTCATTTGGTCCTTTTCCAGATCATAATGGAGGAAGTAACCACTGGGCCAGGTTATGCCGAATATGTGACCCCTTTTTTCATCCATGGTCATGGTGATGATCCCCTCACCGTTTGGTGCATCGGCCAAATTCTCGAAAGATCCGGTCGACATGTCATAGGACAAAATATGTCCGCCCGGATAAAGCTGGTATCCTTTCGGCGGATTGACAGGTAATCGTTCCATGCCATCGATCATTTCGTAAAACCCGATATGGGTGGCAAAATATAAACGGCCCTCTTTCTCGTAGAACCTCACGTGACTCTTTCCTTGGGCAATA
>JAOTYN010000131.1 GCA_029861825.1 Cyclobacteriaceae bacterium | reverse complement strand
ACCCATTTATACCGCCGATTTAGGCTCCATGTATTATTGGTTAGGGCAATATGATGAAGCTAAATTCGCACTTGATGAAGCCCTGGAGTTGGATAGTGCCTTTGGCCACTCCTGGTGGATGATGGGTAATGTGCTCGCTCAACAAGGTAAGTTTGACCAAGCCATACAGGCTCATGAAAAAGCAGTGGAAATTAACCCTGTTTGGAAGTGGGCCCTGGCCAGTACCCATGCGCTTGCAGGTGACCGAGAAATGGCCAATGTAATGATAGATGAGATAAAAAATGGCCCCGTCACTCCGCGCCTGGCATTTGGACTCATGCGCATTTATGTTTCACTGGGAGATGTCGAGCAGGCTTTTCAATGGCTGGAATTTGAACCGCCGGATGTGTGGATCCCCTGGACCAGAACCTGGCCCGGACTAGAACCGCTTAGAGCCGACCCCCGTTACCAAAAATTCTTGCAGGAGCATAATTTGCCTCCAATACCCCAATCTGCATCATAATTTAAATTTTCAACATAGTTCATTAAAAAAATGGAACTATTGGAAACATAGCTGAACTAGCATTGGTGTTTTTTCCCTGACCTTTGAATGTAGTACTTCGATTAAAGCAATTGGCCAACTGCTGCTTTACGTTATTGTTCAATCAGGTCTTAAGGGCCTATTAACTTTTACTATTATGAAAACTTCAAAGGTATATCATAGTTTATTGGCCATGTTTTTCCTTTGCCTGACGGCTTGGTTTACTACCGGCTGTGAAGATCACCTCTATAACGGCATTGAATCAGCTGATCCTGCTACTCAGCAAGATGATTGGGTAGCATTATTGGAGGAGATAAATGCAGAATCGAGCATCATTGTGGAGAAGGAAAGCTCTATTCAGGATGCGGTAGATGCTGCTAATCCCGGAGATGCCATCTATATCGAGCCGGGGACCTACCCTGAGTCAGTCACTATCACCAAATCTAATATCCAACTTATTGGTCTAAAGGGTGAAAGCGGAGAGCAAGTTAGTATATCAGGCTTGAAGGGGATGGATAAGGTAGGTGTAGAGATCCGCAATATTCAACACCCGGAACTTATGACCAAGGGGCCCAACAATAATCATAAGAGGTCTGATAAAAAGCGACGCTTGATAAGTATGGACAGGAGGGAGCTAAAAAACGGGATTGCCCACTACCGGTTTGTGGTAGACTTAGGCAAGGATGAATTTGATGTGGTCCGTATCCACCGGGTGGTACGTGAGCACCGTAGCTACCGTCCCGTGCGTACGGATGGAGCGGTCTTTATGATACACGGATCAAGCCAGAATTTTGACGATATATTTTTGCGGCCTGGCGTGGACAAACCCGATGAGCAAAGCTCTTCACCCCTGTATTTAGCGTCCAATAACATAGATGTTTGGGGAATCGACCTGGCCTGGACCTTAGTCCCCCTGGAAACTAGTGATTTCTCCTTCATGAAAGATTGGGGAGTAGAGCGTGATGTGGATCATACCTTGAAGGCTATGGCTATCGCTCGTTTAGTGCGAGGACTGAGCGGTCAAGGATTTGATCAACTGAACTTGTTGGGATTTAGTTACGGGGTAGCCGTGGCTTATGCCGCCGCCGGAAGAGAAACCCAGCAACATGGCATTCGCCGTGATATCAAGGGTGTTATTGCTGCCGAAGGGGCCATGAAGTATGCGGTTGAAGATGAAGATTCCAGGATTGCCAATTGCAATCGCGCAGCAGGGGCTCAAGCTCAATTAGACATGGGTATCTATCAAAATTCCAATGGACTCACCTTTAGCCTATTCGGAGATGACGCCGTTTTAAGTCCCCACGACCCTTCGCCGGTTCCAGGGTTTACTAACTATCAGTTCGTACTTTTCCTGGGCACCAGCACCTTTGCCCAAGGTGATCCACCGGCACCATTTTGGCATTTTGTAGGAGGGGAGTTCGATGGCACTTCACCCATCCCTCAAGGATTGTTATACACCAAGCCTTCCAGATGGATACAATTGCTAAGAGGGTTGCCTCCATATCAGCCCCAGTTAGGTGGAAAAGAATTGAGCGCTTGTCTGTGTAATGAAGAAGAGGTCACCATTGACGATCATCTGTCGGAAATTAAATTACCCATCCTTTACCTGGGCGTAGCCGGTGGATTCGGTCAGCAGGGATTATTTACCAGCAGCCTTACCAGGAGCAGCGATGTTACTGATTATATCGTGACCTTGCAGCCGGGGGAGTTACGGGCCATTGATTTCGGCCATGGCGACCTATTCATGGCTGAAGAAGCTTCTGAACTTGCCTGGGAAGTATTACGGCGATGGTTAGTGGAACATGCTCAAAAATTTAGAGCTTAGTCCACCGATTATCAACATCCTGGCTTTTACTCTCATAAGTACAGACAATCCGTTGCTTAAATTTAGGCTACGGATTGTTTTTTGGGCAATTGAATCAGTTAAACTTAAGAGGTTGTGTTTTAATTCATATTACAAACGGATTGGTAGTTTCTATCCTCTTTGTAATTGAATTTTATAGTAAATTGTAGATAACATCCGATAAAAAGTATAGCTATGAAGGCCGCTCAGGTAATTCCAATCATCTGTTTCTTGTTTTTGATTTTTACCGGCGCACAGTTCGGGTGACGAGCACCAATAGCGGTACTGTAAGCAAGCCAGAAATAAATTATGGGTGCGGACTGTGCTGGATTGAATTTATAAAAACAAACCTGCTTAGGGCTTGCTGGTCAGTTCAGCATGCTTTCTCTCTTCCTCGTCCTGCTCGCGGGATATGTCTTCCAGGGTTCTGCCTTTGGTTTCTTTTACCATTGCTTTAACAAAGAAATAGGCTACGAATCCGAAAAGCGCATAAACTCCATAGGACACTCCTAGTCCCAAATACCTTAGCATGATGGGGAAGGTCATGGTAATGGTGAAGTTAGAAGCCCATTGGGCTAATCCGGCTACCGCCAGGGCCGCTCCTCTGTATTGATTTGGAAACATCTCTCCCAGCATAACCCACATTACCGGACCCCATGTGGCGGCAAAAAAAGCAATGTAAGCATTAGCAGCTACTAAGGCATAGGTGCCATTCTTACCTTCCAAAATAAGATTATTCGCACTATCCACGGTGGCTGTACCGAAAAGATATGCCAGTACCCCCAGCATTAAGGCCTGCCCGATGGCACCCACCAACAGCAAAGGTTTTCTTCCTACCATGTCCACCAGGATGATGGCCACTATAGTGAAAAGTATATTAATGCTGCCGCTAATAACATTGGTTAGTAAGGCGTCCGCTTCCGTAAATCCTGCTGCCTGCCAGAGCGTAGCACCATAATAAAAAATCACATTAATACCAGTAAATTGCTGCAGTATGGCCAGTCCCATACCCACCCAAACTAACGGGTGAATTTTGCCCGTGTATTTACTGATAATATCATTCAGCCTGGGTCTGCTACCTGTTCTTACCGTCGATTTTATATCGGCCACTTTCGCTGCGGCTCCTATGGCATTGGTAATGCTGGTCAGTACTTTAAGCGCTTTTTCTGGTTGATTGGCCGCAACTAAATACCTTGGTGATTCCGGGATGAAAATCAGCACCATTACGAATATCGCTGCCGGGATCATTTCCACCCAGAACATCCAGGACCAGGTTTGATAACCCATCCAAAGGACCTCTTCAGCACCTCCGGAAAGGCCAACAAGCCAGTAATTGCTCATAAATGCCGTAAACAGACCGATTACAATCATGAATTGTTGTAATGTGGCCAGTCGGCCTCTGATTTTCGAGGGGGCAATTTCAGCGATATAGGCGGGTGCCAGTACACTGGCAGCACCTACAGCCAGTCCACCAATCAATCGATAAATAACAAACTCAAATGAACCTTCAGAAATACCGGAACCCCATGCACTAATAATAAAAACCAGGCCTGTGGTCAACATCATAGGCTTTCTTCCGAACTTGTCAGCTAATGTACCGGCAAAGAATGCCCCAACACTACATCCGAGGAGCACCGAGGCCACATTAAATCCCGTACCTGCAGCATCAGAATTAAAGGCACTTTGTAAAGCATCCACCGTGCCATTTATTACACCACTGTCAAAACCGAACAAAAACCCACCTATAGCTGCAACAAAAGCCATGAATATCACCTTGGGTAAATTGTAACTCCCTGATTCTTTACTTATTTCTTGATGTTGGTTATTCATTTGGTAAGAAGGTTAACAGGGCTAATTCCATTAGCCATTGACTGTAGAATGAATTGATATGGGTTGCCGCTTTTCTAAAGGAAGTAAAAATTATATTATAAATGCTGTCAAGCAAATTAATTGCTTTATTTATTAAACCAGCAGAATAAAAAGGCTACCACAAGCGGCCAAGAAATCGAAATACAGCAGCGGGAGGGGAATATACTCGCCAGGCCGACCAGGGTATAGGGATTTCCCTCTGAGCACAGTGACTTAACTTATGTTAATAATGTCCTGTGTTATGTCAAATAGCCCTGCCTGCCGGCAGGCAGGCTTGGAGGAGGTAAGGGCCTGCCCCGACCGCAGTGTCGGGGGTTAATAGTTGGGGGAGGCTATAATATCAATTATAAATGATCAGGGGAGAATCTCACGATCCAAAATATTATGGATTCATGGTAAATTAGTCAAACAGCAATCGATTTGTAATTAAATTTTATAGTAAATTGTAGATAACATCCCATAAAAGTATAGCTATGAAGTCCGCTCAGATAATTCCGATAGTCTGTTTCTTATTTTTGATTTTTACCAGTGCACAGTTCGGGTGCACCAGTACCAAAACCAGTACCGAAACCAGTCCTGTAAAAGAGACAGAAATAAGTTATGGCTATACCAACATTCTGCAGATGTTGAGGAAAGAGTCACACCTTCGGGTCACCGGGCCCGACAGTAATCCGGAAATCCGCGTTCTAGGCGGTGGAAGGTCCATCGCTGGCAGTAGTGAACCGCTGTTTGTAGTAGATGGTCTGGCAGTGGGTCGAGGGTATACCAGTGTCAGTGGTATTGATGTAAACCAGGTAAGATCCATAAGTGTCATTTCTGCCGCCAGATCTGGAAAATATGGCTCAAGAGGAGGAAACGGGGTAATCGAGATTAAAACCAAATAAACTTCAGTCTGATATTTAAACCTTAAGCAAACAATGATACTGTTCGCTATGGGCGTCCCTGGCTTTGATTACACACGAGTGTTATACAATGTCTATAGCATTAAGTTAATAGCTTAGGAGGAGGGGAGGGACTCAAAAGAAGTGGAAAAGGGATGTTTCCATTAGGGTGGGATGGATACTCTCTTGTGGCATCTTAGTATTATAAGAGGACCTAAACGGGTGATAAAAGTGTGTGACTCATGCGTTCGTTGGTTATATCGCCTGTGCTTCCTATTTGCCAATAAGTTGAATGCTTTTGAGAATCAAAACTGAACTTTGCTTCCTGTTAGAAATCCGAAGATTATTATTTAAAATTTTTTAATAATTTTAGATATGAAGAATAGAAGGATCTTTTAGTCAAAAAAAAAGTTAGTCAAAATGGCCATTTTCAATCTAAATGTTAACGCAGAACCACGTCAGATCGATGTCGATCCCAATACTCCCTTGCTTTGGGTATTGAGAGATCACCTGGATCTACCTGGAACAAAATATGGTTGTGGTATTGCACTTTGCGGTTCATGCACCATTCACGTCAATGGAGTAGCCACCCGTTCTTGCCAGTTGCCGGTTTCGGCAGTGGGGAATAATGAGGTTATCACTATTGAAGGACTATCGGAGCAAGGCGATCACCCGGTACAAAAAGCCTGGTTGCAGCATGATGTACCGCAGTGTGGGTATTGTCAAGCCGGACAGATCATGTCCGCAGCAGCTTTGCTGAAGTCAAGTCCCAATCCCAGCGACGAACAGATCGAATCAGCCATGAGCGGTAATATATGCCGATGTGGAACCTATTTAAGGATTAAAGAAGCCATTAAAACAGCCGCAAAACTTTAAAATAGGGGAGCATGACACTAATAAAAACTAAAATCGGAAGGCGTTCATTTTTAAAAACCTCTGCAGCTGCCGGGGGAGGGTTGATGGTCAGTTTCAGTTGGCTAGCTGCTTGCGAACCTATGGGAAAAGAAGCGGCCTTGACCATGCCCAAGGAGTGGTTTGATTTCAATGCATTCATTAAGATCGGTGAAAATGGTGTAGTTACCATCAAGTGCCCAAACCCTGAATTCGGACAAGGTGTCAAAACCTCCATGCCCATGATCGTGGCTGAGGACCTTGATGCCGATTGGAAGCAAGTGATTGTGGAAATGGCGCCCTTCAATACGGACCTTTACACCCGTCAATTATCAGGGGGAAGCCAATCCATCAGACAGGGTTGGAATACCTTGAGGATGGCCGGAGCCACAGCTCGCCATGTACTGAAACAAGCTGCGGCCGAACTCTGGCAGGTGTCGTTGGAAGAGATTACTACCGATGCGGGGCTAATATTTCACAAGAGCAGCGAAAAGTCCATGGGATATGGTGAAGTGGCCTCTATGGCGGCCAAGCTCCCCCCGCCCGATGCGGTTGAATTAAAGGAGCCGAAGGACTTCAAAATTGTCGGTACTTCGAGAAAGAATGTTGAAGGCTTGGAGATTGTAACCGGCAAACCGTTATTCGGCGTGGACGTGAAGAAAGAAGGCATGTTGATTGCCATGATCGTTCATCCACCGGCATTTGGGTTAAAACTAAAGTCCTTCGATGACGCATCAGTTCGTTCCTTACCGGGTATCAAGAATGTTTTCTCATTCCAGACTTTTAATGACGATTACCAGCAAAATTATTTTGATACCAATACCTTTCCGGAGTTAGTGGCCATTGTGGGGAACAGTACCTGGGAAGTGCTGAATGCCAAAAAAGCCCTAAGGGTAGAATGGGAGCAATTTGACCATCGTTCCTTCGAAATGGATGCATTTGGCAACAAGGTGACCGTAGATGTGCCTGGAGGCTTGGAAAGTTCTTTGGATCACATGGCCCGGATGAAAGAATTGAATGCCAAACCGGGCACGGTTCTCCGAAAAGACGGAAACCCCGAAGAGGCTTTTAAAAAGGCTGCAAAAGTGATCGAACGTACCTATTCCGCTCCATTTCTGGCACACAATACCATGGAGCCTATGAACTTCTTTGCACACGTGATGTCGGACAAAGCAGAAGTCGCGGGGCCCTTGCAAGCTCCAGAGTTTATCGAGAAGACCTTATCGGCCCGTTTGGGTATGCCGCTGGAAAATATCGACATTAAAATGACCCGCATGGGAGGTGGATTTGGCCGGCGGGCCTACAGTCATCATTTAGTAGAAGCCGCCGTGATCTCCCAAAAAGTAGGCGCTCCCGTTAAACTTATGTATACCCGGGAGGATGATATGACCTTTGGCATATACCGTCCCACCTACATGGCCACCTATCGTGCCGGGTTGGATGAAAATGATAAGCTTATGGCATTCCATGTGAGAGCTGGAGGCATCCCTGAAAGCCCATTAGGCAGAAGCGCCAATAGATTTCCTGCAGGATCCGTGGATCATTACCTTGCCGAAGAGTGGTTCATTGAATCCAACATTACCATTGGAGCGTTCCGGGCACCTAGATCCAATTTCCTGGCTGGGGCCGAGCAGTCATTCCTGGATGAAGTTGCGGAAGCTGCCGGAAAAGATCCCATAGAGTTCCGATTACAACTGCTTGAAAGGGCGAAGAACGATCCGGTTGGGGAAGAGAATGACTACGATGCGCATCGATATGCAGGCGTGCTGGAATTGGTTAGGGAAAAGTCTAATTGGGGCCAGGAACGGCCTGGCGTCAGTAGGGGAGTATCCGCTTATTTCTGTCATAACAGCTACGCTGCGCATGTGCTGGATATGAAAATGGAGAACGGCAGACCCAGAGTAGAGAACGTCACATGTGCTTTGGATTGCGGTATTGTGGTAAACCCTGATGCCGCTGCTAATATGGCCGAAGGAGCTATAGTGGACGGAATTGGAAACGCTTTTTTCGGTGAGATGACCTTTAGGGATGGCGTGCCTGAAAAAAGCAATTTTGACAAGTACCGTATGATACGGGCCCATGAAGCTCCCAGATCCATCGAAGTTCATTTTGTCAAAAATGAAATTGATCCCACCGGACTTGGCGAACCGCCATTTCCGCCAATATTCGGAGCGGTAGCCAACGCCTTGTACAAAGGCACCGGAAAGCGCCATTATAATCAGCCCTTCCTGGGAGAAGGAATTACTCTGGGATAGTAAGTGTATGGTACGCCTAAAAACTAAAGTAGGCAGACGATCATTCATCAAAACTTCTGCGGTAGCAGGAGGGGGGCTGATGTTAAGCTTCAGCTGGCTGGCTGGATGCACGGCCGACACCAAACAAGCCGATACATTATCCATACCTGAAGAGTGGTTTGACCTCAATGCTTTTATCAAAATTGGAGATAATGGCGTGGTAACCATCATGTCGCCCAATCCTGAAGGCGGACAAAATGTGAAAACCTCCATGCCCATGATCGTGGCGGAAGAGCTGGATGTCGACTGGAAAAGCGTCATGGTAGAACAGGCTCCATTGAATACTGAGTCTTACAGTCGGCAATTCATTGGAGGTAGTCAGGCCATTCGGCAGGGATGGAACGCCTTGCGCATGGCAGGAGCCACTGCTCGAAAAATGCTCATGGAGACCGCCGCCAAAGAATGGAATGTGCCTACTGGGGAAATCACCACAGAAGCAGGTGTCTTGTTTCATAAAAGCAGCGGGAAATCGGCAGGCTATGGTGAAATGGCCTCTGCAGCCGCCAGTATTCCTATTCCTGAAGAAGTGCAGCTCAAAGACATTAAAGACTTCAAGATTGTGGGAACCTCTCGCAAGAATGTCGACGGTAAAAAGATCGTGACCGGGGAACCCCTTTTCGGGTCTGATATCAAAAAGGAAGGCATGCTGATTGCCATGATCACGCATCCTCCGGCCTTTGGCATGAAGCTCAAGGCAATGGACGACACGGAGGTGAGGGGCATGCCCGGTATAAGGGACGTTTTCACCATTAAGGTGTTGCAAGATGATTTTGAAAGACAACATTTTGATACTTGTACCTTTCTGGAAGTGGTTGCGGTTGTGGGCAGTTCCACTTGGGAGGTAATGAATGCTAAGAAAGCTTTACGTATTCAATGGGAGCCCTTTGAAGCATACACAGAAGAAAGAACCTTCTTCCGAAGTACCAAGCAGACGCTGACTATACCTGCCGGATTGGAGAGTACTGACAATCACCTTAATAAAATGGCTGCCATGGCTGCAAAACCAGCCACGGTGCGTCGAAAAGACGGTGATCCGGATATGGCCTTCAAGAATGCCGCAAAAATCATTGATCGAACTTACTGCGCCCCTTTTTTGGCCCATAATTGTATGGAACCCATGAATTTCTTCGCCGATGTGAAGAATGGAAAGGCAGAACTGGCGGGACCACTGCAAAAACCGGAACTGACAGAACAAGCATTATCCGCTCGTCTTGGCATACCAGTAGAGAATATTGATATACAAATGACCCGGCTGGGAGGGGGATTTGGACGCAGATCCTACGCCCACTGGTTGATTGAGTCAGCACTGATATCACAAAAAAATG
>JAOTYN010000548.1 GCA_029861825.1 Cyclobacteriaceae bacterium | reverse complement strand
CAGTCTGGTAATCTTGAAGCTCATAACCCAGAAAAAGCTGGATAGCAAAAAAATAGTGGTAATGGGTGATTTCAATTGTGAATCACAAGATGAACCTATTCTGGCCCTTAAAACCAAGCTACAGGACTCCTTTGAAAGCACCCTCACCTCACCAGTTGGACCACATGGTACCTGGCAGAGTTTCGATCCCCAGGCGGTTCCCCAGCGGAGGATTGACTATATATTTACCAGCAACCTGGTGGTGGAAAACTATAGAAATATCGATGAGCGGCGTAAGAATAAATTATGTCTTTCCGATCATTTGCCAGTATATATTGAAGTTAATTAGTCGTAACATATTCCTTAACATAATGACTCAAGATCTAGAACAAAACAAAACCAATGCTATAGAATTTTACCGCTTGGCTTATAACGGAAGTCCCCGGGAAGCCGTGGAATTATATGTGGGCGAACAATACATTCAACACAATCCACTGGTGGGTGATGGCAAGGAGCCCTTTATTGAATACTTTGAAAGAATGGCCCGTGAGTATCCACAGAAAAGCATCGAATTTGTGCGGGCAGTTGCCCAGGAAAATTTGGTAGCACTGCATACCCATCAAACCTGGCCTGGTGAAGAAGAGTATGTTACTATGGACTTTTTCAGGTTTGATAAAAATGGAAAAATAGTAGAGCATTGGGATGCTATGCAGCAAATACCGAAGGAGTCTGCCCATGGCAACACCATGTACTAGTTTTCAAAACTCTCTTCACACCCATAACACCTGTGTTCTCTTCGGGCAATTTTGTGATTCTCAATTAACAGCTTTACCAATGAATGATCTTTTTTTAGAATTTACTTGTGTAACCGAATAGTTACATGTATATTGGTAACCAAACGGTTACGAATATGCGACGAGATGTATTTCAAGCCATAGCCGATCCCGTAAGGAGGAACATTATTAAGTTGTTAGCGGAGCAGTCTATGCCCATCAATGCAGTGGCCGAAAAGTTTGAAGTGAGCCGTCCCGCCATATCCAAACACCTAAAGATCTTGGAAGAGTGTGGAATAGTGGTTATCAGCAAGCAGGGCCGGGAGCGTTTTTGCCAGATTAAACCCAGCAGTCTCATTCCGGCGTTTATGTGGATCGACCAGTATCGCAATCTATGGGAGGAAAAAATTGACTCCTTGGAAGAGTATTTAATGAAACTACAAACCAAAAATAAAAAGGATGAATGATGCCAATGCAGCCAATCGCACTTTGACCATAAATAGAGTCTTTAAAGCACCTATACGTACGGTATGGGAAGCCTGGTCACAACCCCAGCATATTGTAAATTGGTGGGGGCCCAAGGGCATGGACACTAAAGTGATCCAACATGACTTTCGGGTAGGTGGCTCTTGGGAGTACGTCATGAAAATGCCTGATGACCGGGAGTTTATTGCCGAGGGGGTCTATTCCGAAATAGTAGAATTGGCCAGGATCATTACCTCCGCCAATTTTAAACCTATGACTGAAGGTGTAGAGTTACAGGTTTTACTGCAGGAAGACGGTGACCATACAGAATTCACCTTTAATGTGGTCCATCCCACCGAGGAATATTGTAAGCAGCAGGAAGAAATGGGCTTTTACAACGGCTGGGTTTCTGTGTTTGACCGCTTAGAGGAATTTTTACTGGAAGCTTAAGATTGGTATTAAAGTACGCTAGTACTAGATGCCCTGATTGACACAGGACTAAACATAATGTTACTATCTAAAAAATATATACTATGAAACATGCGATTAACTGGTTTGAGATCCCCGTTAAGAATATCGACCAGGCCAAAGAGTTCTATGAAACTATATTCGAGACTGAAATGCAACAAATGGAGGCTATGGGCATGAAGTCTGCCTTCTTTCCCGCTGAGATGCAAGATGGAGGTATAGGAGGTTGTATCATCCAAGGTGAGGGCTACGAGCCTTCCACTTCGGGCTCAGTGGTTTACCTTAATGGAGGAGATGATCTGGAGGTGCCGCTGTCAAAAGTGGAGAATGCAGGAGGAAAGGTGCTTTTACCCAAAACCGCTATTGGCCCCAATGGCTTTATGGCCTATTTCGCAGACACTGAAGGTAACAAAGTGGGGCTGCATTCAAGGCAGTAAGGTGACAGTATCCGTTTTACATACACCGCGAATGAACGGGTAAGTGTCTCCCCAGGTCACCAGGTTGTTACATGGAGGACCAAATAGTTTTTCCTTGTGATTCAACTTTATGAATCTGGAGTGCCCCCCACCCACCCATGTTTTAAGTTAATGAATCAGAGTGTCAGCAGTTGAGATTCAAGCAAGTAAAATTTACCAGGGTTGAGGGGGGACGCCTGCCTGCGAGCCGTCGCCATCCGAGTGCTGCCGTAGCATCAGCGGAGGGGCAAGGCTTTGGCCACCTGAGACCGGCAGGCAGGGACCACGGTGAAGGGGAAGCTAGATGGCCAGATATATTTAGCCAAGGCGAGAATTGGGATTGGCGGCCGAAAAATGTGGATATAAATTCAGGGTTTGATCAAATCGGTTTTTAAAACGAATTTTTTAACGAGCCCCTCCCTCCCAACCATTTTTAAATTAA
>JAOTYN010000130.1 GCA_029861825.1 Cyclobacteriaceae bacterium | reverse complement strand
ATGATGCCACAGGTTTTCACCAATTTGATCTTTCCTTGGAACAATCCAAACCCTTTCTGGAAACTGAAATCCTGCTTGGAGACAATCAGCGTATAGCTTCTAAGCTTATGGTGGACACGGGTGCTGCCTATGGCCTATCCTTAATTACCGGAACCCATTCCCAAATCCAGCCTCCGAAACAGGCCGTGAAAATCCGGCTAGCAAGCGGGTTAAGCGGCGATATTCATGGATATCACGGCATAACCCAAATAAGACTAAGTCCGGAGCTGGCGCCGGAAGTGGTCACCTTGTATATCCATGCCGAAGATTATGCCAGGAAGGGGCAATTCTCTCATGATAAGATGGGGTCGATTGGTGGTGAGTTTTTGATCAACTATCTGGTGATCATGGATTATGTAAACGCCAAAGTCTACCTTAAGCCTCAATCACCGGCCTATCTAAGTCAGAACAATAGTCAATAGCATTATTGGTATAGTGGTAGTGGTTTTTTACCTTGCGTGGTATTAAAATAAGGTAGAAAATAAAGCCCTGTACCAAATGAAACCCTTAAGTTTAATCCCCCTATTACTTGCCGTGCTAATCGGTCTTCAGTGCAGTCCCCCCGAATCGGAAAACGACCCTGAAGAGTCCTCCGCAGATAGTGTAGCCCTGGCCATGCAAAAAAAGGTGGATAAGTATGTAGCATTTGAGCTGACCTCCGACCTGAATCACCTTTCCGAAAATCAGAGACAAATGATCCCTATCCTGATAGAGGCCTCCAAGATAATGGACAGCTTATTTTGGTATCAGGCATATGGTGATCGTCAAACTCTATTGAATTCTTCTTTGGGGCAAGCCGCGAAGCGCTTTGTGAACATCAACTACGGTCCATGGGACCGCCTGGACGCTAACGCTCCTTTTCTGGAAGATGTAGCGCCCAAGCCAGCGGGAGCGAACTTCTATCCTGCCGATATGACCAAGGAGGAATTTGACAACAGTAGCTTACCCGATAAGAACAGCCTGTATACCTTCCTACGTCGCAATGACCATGGCGATTTAATTACAGTGCCATACCATGAACAGTTTGCTTCACAATTGCGCAGAGCTGCTGACCTCCTTATGGAGGCCGCGACACTAGCCGATGACCCTGGATTTAAGAACTACCTGCAATTGCGATCACAGGCCTTGGTTACGGACGATTTTCAACCTAGCGATTTAGCCTGGATGGATATGAAAACCAACCCCATAGATATAGTAATAGGACCCATTGAAAGTTACGAGGATCAACTGTTTGGTACCAAGACCTCCTACGAGGCTTACGTTTTAATAAAAGACCAAGAGTGGTCGGAACGATTGGCCAAGTATACTACGGTACTTCCGGAACTGCAGCGGGGACTACCGGTACCTGATCAGTATAAAAAGGAAACACCAGGGGCCAATGCTGATTTGAATGCATATGATGTGGTTTATTATGCTGGCGATTGTAACTCTGGTAGTAAGACTATTGCCATTAACCTTCCCAATGACGAAGAAGTGCAACTGGCCAAAGGAACCCGAAGACTGCAGCTGAAAAACGCTATGCAGGCAAAATTCGACAAGATCCTGGTACCTATAAGCCAACTATTGATCGCCGAGGACCAAAGAAAACACATCACATTCGATGCCTTCTTTGCCAACACTATGTTCCACGAAGTGGCGCATGGTTTGGGCATCAAAAATACCATCGATGGATCCGGAACCGTGCGTGCTGCCCTTAAAGAACACGCTTCCGCCCTGGAAGAAGGCAAAGCAGATATTTTAGGACTGTATATGATCACTCAACTGCATGAGAAAGGGGAAATAGCTGGTGATTTGAGCGATTACTATACTACTTTCCTAGCCGGGATCTTTCGTTCGGTACGCTTTGGAGCTTCTAGTGCTCATGGTAAAGCCAATATGATCCGCTTTAATTTCTTTAAGCAATACGGGGCATTTGAACGGGAAGCGTCCACCGGACATTACCGGGTTAATTTCGATAAAATGCAGGAAGCTATGTCTGCCTTATCCGAAAAGATCCTTACGCTGCAGGGAGACGGAGATTATCAAGGAGTAGCTCAACTGGTAAGCGAGATGGGCCTAATAAACGATGCGCTGCAGGCGGATCTGGATCTGCTGGAGGCCGCAAACATACCAGTAGATATCGTTTTCGAACAAGGAACTGAGCACCTGGGTCTCTAAGTCTATAAGTCTAGAGTCTCTACTGACCCCGAGGGATTAAGGACTGTGGAAACACTACCGGGCTTTCGTGCCCGTCTTTGCTCACTGAAGCCACCCCGAACAAGTAGTTATCAATGACCAAATTTTCCAGAGTATAGTATGCTGTCAGGCCTACAAACTTTGAGTATTCCCACTGTGGCGAGGTAGTTCGTCTCCAATAAATTTTGTAGCCGGCTAAGTGAGGCTCTTCACTGGCCTTCCATCTTAAGCGCGTAGAAGGTTCTACGGCGCCACCGATTTCTACCTCTCTCGGAACCTGAGGGGACCAAGCCAGAGAAGCCAGGGTGAGGGCATTTACGGCGGTTAGCCTGGCGGCATATTCAAAATTGACCCCTTCGATCACATCACCATAGGAGATCCCGTCCTCCACTCGTATATCCTGGTGCTGACGATGATAATTTTCATGGGTTTCCATTATACGTACTCCTGCGAAGCCTTCATCATTGAACGGTCGGTGATGGCCTCCGCGACCAAATCTATCCAACCGGTAGATCATGATGGCTTCCAGGTTGTCCATATATTGACCGGTAAGCCGGTGTACATAACGGGCGAGTTGCCTGGAAATCCCATCCACCTCACCGCCGTAAAACCTGCGCATCCTTCTTTGTCTATCCGATTCGGTTGCGGGAGTAGGTTCGGAAAACACCCTGAAGGTATTGTTTTCGATAACCCCATCCACACCCTCAATATTTCCGATCATATCATTGTTGAGCACCCCAATGATGTCCCAACCTTGTTCCTTAGCTACCTTGGCCATGTGCTTGCCCCCAAAGAGGCCTTGCTCTTCTCCTGACAACCCAACATATACGATGCTGTTCTCAAATTGATATTTACTCAGTATTCGTGCTGCTTCCAAGGTACCTGCCATACCTGATGCATTGTCATTAGCTCCGGGACTATCGGAAGTGGCATTCAACACATCTGTAACCCGGCTGTCGATGTCTCCTGACATGATCACATAGCGGTTGGGGTGTAAAGTGCCCCGCTGAATAGCCACTACGTTTACGATCCAGGTATCTTGTGGAATGCGACTGCTTTCGCCGGCTTTCACCAGATTTCGCTGAAAATAAACCTCCAAACACCCTCCACATTGTGCGCTGATGTTTTCAAACTCCTTTTTGATCCAACGGCGGGCAGCACCTATCCCCCGGGTTTGGGAAAGCGTATCGGAGAGGGTGTTGCGAGTGCCGAAACTCACCAGTTTTTCGATGTCGGTTTGGATACGGTCAGCGCTAGGGGCTTCAGCGATATGGTATAACCTGGGATCCGATATGGGAGGAGTGGTTTGTGCTACCAGGTCGGTAATTGTGAAGCAAAGGAGGGCTAGGCACCCCAGTTTGACGATTATGTGTTTCATTTTTTAGGTTTAGGGAACGATAAAAATAAGCAAACTCTGCTAAATAGAAACTAGAGAGGTACGGGCGCTCGTCAAAAACGTACGGGCGTATCGAAACTAAACGTACCGGCGCTCGATTAATTAAATGTTTAACCAATAGGTAAATTTCAGCACTAACGCCCGATTCTTTATCCGAAAGCTATCCGACCAGTAGTTGTCCGTATACACAACAAACAGGTCCGATACCGGGTTGTAACGCCATTGAAACCGAGCGTTAATATTGATATTTTCTATTTGACTATTGTATTGTGCCAATGCACTTATGAAGATACTGCGGCTGAACGTAAGATCTAACCGGGGACCTACCAACCAGATATCCGCATCCAGATAAGGGTCGGGCATTTCCAGATGATTATAATCAAAGTCCAAAGAAAAGACACCTTTGGGCTGCCAGCGATAGTTGACCTCTCCACCTATATTGAACCGTCGACCATTAAAAAACGCACCCCCTTCTGAGCGTATTTCAAAATTGAAAAGCTTCCTTTGATCGGATTGAAATTCGAAGGCATAATATTGGTAGTCATAGTCACTTCCTTCAGGTAGGGGTTCACCGTCTTTTCCGGAAGGGTCGAAATCTGAAAACAAATAAGTGTATTCGCGAACCCAAGCCATTCTAAGCCTACTGTTGTTCTGAAAATTGAATCGATATTCCAGGCTCAAAGCCTCGTCTGTTTTTCGGTCATCATCCCAGATATGCTCATAGCTCAATTCGGGGCCATGTTCATTGATCAGTTGGTTGCTGGGATAAAAAGCATACTCCACAGCTGGATTTATCTTTTTAAAGCCGGTCCTGGGAGCGAAACCGTCCTCTACCTTGTACCCTTCCCCTACCACCTGGTGAGCCCAATTCACCTCCAGCCGGCGGGTACTACGCTGCAGGGAAAGGCCATGGGCGTACTGTTCATCAGAAAACTCGGGGTCCATGCTTCGGTGATAATAGGCCTTACCGGTCCAGCGATTATCTGCCGAAGCCAAATTGTACTCCACTCCCATTACCCGATTGTAGCGGTCGTCATCTTCTACCGCGTCACCCGTATTTTGCTTGTTAACTAAGAACAGGGACAAGTTCGACCTTTGGAACATCCGGCGTTGTATGGCAGCCACGGTGTGGTTTGCCGACGGCAGTCCCAACGTCTGCTCACGGGCGGTTTGCATATTTAATAAACCCAGCCGCCAGTTTCTGTCGATCTTACCGCTGAGCCTTACTCCATAATGGATCTTATTTTGGACGTTTAAATCCTGAACAGTATCTCGGGCTATTCCGATCCTTCGGGAGAAAAACGGACGAGCATTGCTCTCACCGAAACTGGCAAAAAGATCGGCGTTCTCTAAAAAGAACTGGCGTCTTTCAGGAAAGCTAAGCTCAAACCTGGTGAGGTTGGTAACTTGACGGTCTACCTCCACTTGGGAAAAATCAGGGTTAAAGGTTAAGTCCAGGTTTAACCCAGGAGTTAGCGCGATTTTAGCATCACCTCCTACACTGATATCGCCGGTAGTGCTTTGACCATTCTCGTGATCTTTACTCAGGCTTGCGGTTGTATAAGGGATCAAAGAAATATTTGGCCCTGGCTTTTTCAAAGGCTGATCCCAGATTAGTTCCGCAGAAAATGCTAGTGAGAAAATTATAAAATTTCGGGGGATCTTGTTCAGGGTAGAACGTTCATTATGATGGGTATCCAACCGGTAAGCATTGAATCTCCAGATTTTTGATCCTTCTTTATACCTCAATGTCTTAAATGGAATGGCCATCTCCCCAATCCAATAACCGGAATATATCTTGGATTCGGCTGTCCACTTGTTGTCCCATGATAAGCTGAAATCCTGTCGCGAAGCTCCTCCATTAGATATCAGGGCCTCACGCCGGACGCCATACGGGGTAAGGCCGAAGGCAAAAGCATTGGTTTGATCCCCATAGGTATCTAATAGTATGGTTATCCCATCATTATTTAGCCCACGGTAATCCCTCCTAAGTGACGAGATGCTATAAGTCCGCGGATCCGCACTGTAACACTTAACCGCAATGTACAGGTATTGCTGATCGTAAGTCATACGTATCTCCGACTGGCCCTCCGCCAAGGTGCTGTCCGATGGGAAATATTGATGGAACCCACTGCACTTTTGTGCATTGGTCCAAGCTGCTTCATCCAAAACTCCATCCAACACTATGGGCTGATCAGTAGGCTTAATATGTACCGATAAATTTGAGCCGTTTTGACTGAATAACAAATGAGGGAAGAGCAATAGCCAGTAGAGATATAAGTTCTTCAAATTTCTTAATTCAGGAAATCGTAAGTTAGAAATAAAAACAATTGCTATTCCCATATTAAGGCATAATCCATGAAGTTAATGGCTGTTGTCGTTCGTTTGTGTGCAGTAATATGTCCGTAATAGTACACTTTTGGCTTTCTTGATTTTTTTAAGTGATTCATAATCAAATAGTTAAACTTTTGGCATTGCTTTTGGGTTTGTAAAATCAACTAAAACCAGTGAAATGAAACCGAATCTAAATCATCAGGCGCTTAAAAAACTAACCTTGATCATAGGTATCCTGGTGGCCATCGTAGCGGGGTTGCACACCACAGCCCAGGCTCATATCGGAAGTAGGAACACGGATCCTGGCGTAACTATTGATCATCAAGAAATGGTATCGTTGTTGACTTATTTATGGGAAGATGACTTCAACATGGATGTCCCCATGGTGACTGTTTACAATTATGATTTTGAATTGATGTTTCAGGGGCCCGCCCAGGAAATTAATGACCCTCAGTTGTTAGTGGAAGGAGATGTATTAATAACTGACGGTAATCATACCATTTACATGGTACAAATTAGCAATTAGTAGAATCCTTTTCATATTGTTTTGACCCTGGCGTAAATCGTCAGGGTTTTCTTTTTTTCATTGATAGTTCTATTTTCGACATATGGAAGTGATACTAGCTATAGGTGCTGTACAGGCAGTATTTTTTGCAGCATTGTTATATAACAAGAGTAATCGAGCTCTTTCCGACTTGGTGCTTAGCTGTTGGCTGTTAATCATTGCAGTGCACTTGGCCATTAATTATCTGGAATTACTGGGATTCTATAGCAAATTCCCCCATCTGGTAGGCAGTACTTCCTCTTTGGTATTCCTGTACGGACCTTTGTTGTATATATACGTCGATACCACCATTTCCCAAAAAATTAAGTTCAAAAGGGAATACCTTTATCATTTTATTCCCTTTCTACTCTATAATCTGGCTTTGATCCCATTCTATATCAAAAGCGGGGCAGAGAAACTAGCGTATTCCGAAGGCCTGTGGCAACAGGGTCCGGAACTTTTGGAAGGTATATTATTATTGATCAAAGCGTTGATTGGGCCGGTATACATCGTTATTAGTTTGCGATTATTAAGCACACATCGCCGTCAGATCGGCGATCTGTTTTCCAATCATGAACTTATCGATCTTAACTGGCTGCGCTACCTTATCTGGAGCATGGCGGTGGTACTGATCCTGTTTTTCGGACTGACCATAGCCAAGGTTAATGTTCCCGAAGTAGCCATGTCCGATACGGAATTAATTATTTTCCTGGCCATGTCCGTTTGGATCCTTGCTCTAGGGTATTACGGCATTAAACAGGCTCCTGTATTTGCGCAATTGGCGCCGCCTACCGTATCACGTCAAACTTCCCAAAAAAAGATAACAGTAGATCCGCACTTATATACCGCGGAAAAAACCCGGCTCATCCAAATAATGGAAGAGGAAAAGCCTTATCTACAAAATAAGCTTACTCTGCAAGACCTGGCCTCCCGCCTTAATATCCCGGCGCATCAACTCAGTCAATTGATCAACCGTGAATTCGGTCAGAACTTTTTTGAATTGATAAATAGTTTTCGGGTTGAAGAGGTGAAAAGAAAATTATCGGATCCATCATACCGTAACTTAACCTTGTTGGGCATTGCCCAGGACAGCGGCTTCAACTCCAAAGCTTCTTTTAATCGTATCTTCAAAAAGGTGACCGGCCAAACCCCTAATGAGTATCAAAAGGCTATTGACAGTTAATTGCCCATTGTTAATTGCCCATTGTTACTAGTTGGTCTCACCTTTCGAAGTTGAGACTTCTTTGATCCAAATTTTTAATCCGTGGGTTCCTTGATGACGTTCTTAGTTGTGAATGTCAAATAGAGAACTTAAACCTGATCAAAATCATGGAAAAGAAAATAGGATTAATAACCACCATATTTTATTCCCTAATTACCTTATATGCAGTGGGAGGAACTGTTTATGTTTTGCGCCAATTCCCTCATTCACCACAAGAAATTCTTAGTGTGGCCCTAACCATGTTCGCAGTTCTGGTAATAACCGTGTTCTCTGGTCTTTTTCTGCTAGACCGGTTTAGGGTTACGGAAATTAAGCAAGATTAGAGGTCGGGTAACTCGAGCCCAGCTGGAGCGGTTACAGCAAGTTGTTTACAGCTTGCAGTGCTGCTTCATAGTTGGGCTCTTGTGTTATTTCCGGGACCAATTCCGTATAGGTAATGTTATCCTCACGGTCAACCACCAGTACGGCCCTGCATGAAAGTCCTTTCAGCGGCCCTTCCATAATTTCAGTGTTGTAAAGCTGGCTAAAGGTGTTATATCGAAAATCCGAGGCTCCGGTTACATTTTCGATGCTGTTGGTCTCGCAGAATCTGCCCATGGCAAAGGGTAAATCCTTCGATATGACCAATGCCTGAACACCCTCTTTGGCGCTTAATTCTTCGTTGAACCTCTTGGCTTCAATAGCACATACACCAGTATCCAAACTAGGTACGGCCAAAAGCACTTTAACCTTATCTCCATAATCTGCCAAACTTCCTTCACTAAGGTCAGATTTAACAAAAGAAAAGTTTTCGGCTTGGCTGTTTACAGAGGGTAGCGTACCCTTTATAGCAACGGGATTACCTTTTAAATTGACAGTGGTCATATTGATATATCGTTTTATCGTGAATAATTGAAAAAGTCAATATATCAATAACAGTGGACTCCTCAAATGATTAACAGGAGAACCTAATATAAGATGTTCTTTAAGGGTGTTAGCAGAATTATTCCTCCTGCTTCTAAGGCTTCTGAGATGCTTTTGGAATTGCAAGGTTCCCCATCTTGATCGGGGGGTTGCCCGCTTTCATCCGCTCCGATATATTGCTGCACGGTCGCTAAGGCGGTTGCCTCAAGCTTATTCTGAACGTTTACCGATACCAGCAAGGTCCAGATTAATATTACGAGCGTTATGATCTGATATTTTTTCAAAACAAAACGGGTATTTAACAATATTACACATAAAAGAAGACCAGCTAAAGTCAATTACTGCCAGGTTTGGATAGGAATTTTTAAACGGCGTTCCGCTTACAGGAACGGTTTTCTAATCTAGAAGCGGCCTAATGGGATAAGTATCGTAAATGATCCTTAGGGAAATGATCTTGTGGTCGTGATTTAGCCGAAACAGGTCCACACAATCGAAACTAACCATATCACCGTGACTGAGTGTCCAGCGATAATGGAAAAATAAGGCCAAACATTTGTTTTGTGGATTGATCAATATGTCCAACAACTTAGTTTCACTTTTCTGCGTATCTGCCAAAAGCGCTTCATAAAAGTCTCGCGCTGAACGCTGTCCATAGATAGGAGATATGACCACGCCTTGAGGATCAAACAAAGACAGTATACCCTCCAGGTTGGCCTGTTCGAGATACTCCAAATAGGTTTCAGCTATCTGCTGGTACTTAGCTTCTATTAATTTAGGTGAATCCATTATGGTGCTATTCTTAATATTATCTTCCCTTTGTTCTGATTGGATTCCATATACTGATGTGCTTCAACTACCTGCTCCCATTTAAATACCCGGTCTATGACCGGTTTTATATCAAGGTTACAAAATTTTTGCCAACATTGCATTTCGAATTCCTTTATCAATTTAACCCGATAGTCCAGAGGTCGGGAGCGCAGGGTTGAGCCCGTGATGGTTAACCTTTTCTTCAGAATGGCTGATAAATCA
>JAOTYN010000547.1 GCA_029861825.1 Cyclobacteriaceae bacterium | reverse complement strand
CCTTTGCCTGCCTAATATCAATAGTATGGAGTTTGCAATAAGTAGTATCGCCACCGCTGGTTATAGGCTGATCCCTTATTTTAAGGAACATTTAAATGATAATGCCTGGCTTTCCGCTCAGGATGTACACAAATTGGGAGACAAAGCGGGCGATGGGGGGATTTACGGAGCTCCTGAAGACCAGAGTTGGGTGCACTATTTATGTTTGGGCGAAGAGGTTTCGCTACAATCAGCCCATAAGATTATTCGCAAGTGGATGATCGGGAATGCTTCCAGCTTACCAGATACCATTGCGGTGGACCTTACCCATATGTCCACCCCAATTATATTTCAAATTGTATTAGGATTAGAACTGGCGGATTACAATATGGGAGATCTAAAGTCAGAAGTTGAGCTTACAGCAGTGAGCAAAGCGGAACTGCTGGTAATTTCGGCCGACCAATCGGCAGAAGAGATGATACAGGAGGCCAGTTTAACCGCCCAGGCCATGAAATCGGCCATGAAATTGGTCGATACCCCCTCCAACATTAAGACCCCTCAATATCTGGCCAAATGGGCACACGAATCTAGTAAGCAGCATCAATATAGGGTGGAAGTGTTGTCAAAAGAGGCCCTGGATAAGGAAGGACTAGAAGCATTACTGGCGGTGGGGCAAGGTAGCGAGCACCCGCCCGTGTTGATCAAAATGGAGTATCGGCCTTTGAAGGACCAGGACTGGCATTTGGGATTGGTAGGAAAGGGAGTCACCTTTGATACCGGTGGGGTTTCTTTAAAAAAGCCCCTCAACATGCATTACATGAAAAGCGACATGGGCGGTGCGGCCGCAGTGATGTGCGCTATAGAACTTATTGCCAGGTTGGCCTTACCTATCAATGTGGTGGCGGTGGTTCCTGTGGCAGAAAACACCTTGGATGCCCGTAGCATCAAACCAGGAGATGTCATAGGTTCATATTCCAAGAAATCCATCGAGATCATTGATACCGATGCTGAAGGCAGGTTGATTCTGGCAGATGCCCTGAGCTATCTTCACAAACATTACAATCCCAAGTCGGTGGTTGATTTAGCAACATTGACGGGTAGCTGTGTAGCTACTTTAGGCTATCATGCAGCGGGTGTTTTTACCAACAGTGACGAGCTGTTCGATCAACTACAAAAAGCCGGTGAACACGCGCATGAAAAAATATGGCGCCTGCCGTTGTGGGAGGCATACGAGGAAGATCTACACTCCGACGTGGCCGATATCCGAAACTTCAGCGGTAAACCACTTGCCGGGGCTATTACCGCTGCAAAATTCCTGGAATTTTTTATCAAAGATCATCCTAATTGGGCGCATTTGGATATTGCTGGGGTAGCCTTTGGCAATACCGATCATGCCAAAATGAAGTCCGCAACCGGTTTCGGAGTCCGTCTGATTGCGGAATATGCTAAATTGCTTAGGGAATCATAACGAATACAGCTATGTCGGAACCACTCCATATACTTTGTGTCTCTTCTTTTTTTAAAGGGGTTGATTTTATCAGGGCCGCTCATGAACAGGGTCACCATATTTATCTCTTGACCCGGAGTGCTTTGAAAGATGAAGAATGGCCCTGGGAGTCCATTCAAGACAGTTATTTCATGGAGATCCAGCAAGATGGAACCTGGAACATGGACCATTTGATTGCAGGCATAGCGCATCAAATGAGAGAAATTGGCTTTCAAAAGATAGTAGCCCTCGATGATTTTGATGTGGAGCAAGTGGCTCATCTAAGGGAACATTTCCGTATCCCAGGAATGGGCTCCACTACCGTTCGCTATTTCCGCGACAAGTTGGCCATGCGCATGAAAGCCCAGGAGCACGGTATTCCAGTGCCGCGATTTTCCAGCTTATTTAGAAATCAGGATATTAATAATTACGCCGACATAGGGGATCACCCCTGGTTAATAAAACCTCGAAGTGAAGCATCCGCTACCGGTATTCAGAAAATCCATTCCAAGGATGAGCTATGGTCGGTCATAAACGGTTTGGGTGATAAGCGCCCTAGTTACCTAGTGGAAAAATTTGCTCCCGGTGATGTTTACCACGTTGATTCACTGATTTATCAGGGTGAGGTACTGTTCTCAAATGTAAGCCAATATCTGGATACCCCTTTTGAGGTGGCTCATGGCGGAGGTATTTTCCGGTCAGTGACTGTAGAAGTTGGCAGTGAGGACGATATTAAACTGAAGGCCTTGAATAAAAAGGTAATGCAGGCGTTTGGCATGCAAAACAGCGCTTCACATACGGAATTCATAAAATCCCAGGAAACCGGAGAGTTTTACTTCCTGGAAACATCTGCTAGGGTAGGCGGAGCCAATCTGGCAGAAATGGTGGAAGCTGCTACCGGCATAAATTTATGGAGGGAATGGGCCAAGATTGAATTAGCGGTGGCGGTAGGTGAGGATTATCAGTTGCCGCCGGTGGAAAGAACGTATTCAGGTATCGTGGTTTCTTTAAGCCGCTTTCAACATCCGGACACCAGTAGTTTTCAGGATGAAGAGATTTGTTGGCGTATGATTAAGGACTGGCACATCGGACTGATCGTAAGGTCGTCTGATCATCGC
>JAOTYN010000129.1 GCA_029861825.1 Cyclobacteriaceae bacterium | reverse complement strand
TAATTTTCCGGTAGCAGTATGGTCGTGGAATGCCGCCATTGCCTGGGTATGCGGGGATACTTGTATTTGGAAACCATCCGAAAAGACGCCCATAACCGCCATTGCCTGCCAGCATATCGCCGATGAAGTATTTCGAAAGAATGACGTGCCGGAAGGGGTGTGCAATTTGGTTATTGGCGATCGAAAGATAGGAGAGCTTATGAGTCATGACCATCGCCTTCCCCTGGTTTCGGCCACCGGAAGCACCCGCATGGGAAAAGCTGTAGGTGCAGCAGTTGGGGCTCGTTTAGGAAGAGCACTACTGGAACTCGGCGGTAATAATGCCATTATCATTTCCAAAGAGGCAGATCTTGATACGGCTATTGTAGGAGCGGTGTTTGGCGCGGTAGGAACTGCGGGTCAAAGATGTACCAGCACCAGAAGGTTAATCATTCAAGAGGACGTTTATGAGGATATGAAGAGTCGACTGGCCCATGCCTACAGTCAGTTGCGTATTGGAAATCCTCTGGATGAGGACAACCATGTGGGACCCCTTATCGACAAACAAGCGGTATCGCAATATCTAGCGGCTATCGAAAAGGTAAAGGCTAGCGGAGGTAACGCAGTGGTTGATGGAGCTGTGCTGGATGGAGAAGAATACAGCACCGGATGTTATGTAAAACCTGCTATTTACGAAGTGCAGAACGATTTTGAGATTGTGCAGTGTGAAACGTTTGCCCCTATTTTATATCTAATGAAATATCGGGACATTGAAGAAGCTGTTGACATGCAGAACAACGTTCCTCAGGGGTTAAGTTCGGCCATAATGACCAACAATTTACGCGAATCAGAGCTATTCCTGTCACACCAGGGATCCGATTGTGGCATCGCCAATGTGAACATTGGCACCTCCGGAGCGGAAATAGGCGGCGCATTTGGTGGTGAGAAAGAGACCGGTGGGGGCCGTGAGTCCGGCTCAGATGCTTGGAAGGTGTATATGCGACGACAGACCAATACCATCAATTATAGCAAGGAAGTACCTCTGGCACAGGGTATTAAGTTTGATCTTTAGTGCCTACAAAATTTTCAGATAACCAGTTAACCGAACCGTTTTAGGGCTTTTAATTTTGTGAAGGCTTTATTGCTTTTGTGTTATTAATTTATATAAATTTGGGGGGATTAATTTTTAAAATATGGCAGTTAAAGAAAAGCAGTTTCATGCGGTCATGTTGATAGACGACAACGATATCGACAATTTGATCAACCAAAAAATGATCGAGGCAGCTGGAATCACCGAACACATCTTTTCTCATACCGGAGCCCGCAGCGCTATTGAATTTCTAAAAAATCTTGAACAATTGAATTCGGAATCGGTTAATGTTCTGCCCGAAGTAATTTTCTTGGACATAGACATGCCTTTAATGGATGGCTTTCAATTTTTGGAGGAATTTGATAAACTGTCGGACACCACGAAAGAGCAGTGCAAAATTATCATGCTAACCTCATCAATCAATCCGAAAGATGTGAATCGAACCAAGGACTATCTTTATGTGATTGATTACCTGAACAAGCCTTTGACTCAGGAAAACTTAATGAACCTAAAGGTTTAGTTGGAGTTTAGCTGAGGTTTAGCTCAACAAGATCGATTTAGCTTAATTTTGCAGCAAACTCATCGTCCATTTTGATATACATGGATGGAGAAAACCCTTGTTTGCCAAAGTGACTGAATCGTTGAATTAGTGCTTTGATCTTCTCTTCTTTGTTCTTCTTTAGTTCGCTGATGGAAACCTTCAGTATTTTGGTGAAGATCAGTAAATGCTCGCAATTCTCTTTGCCAATAATACGGATTTGCCGTTGAATACTGTTGATCAGCTGATTGAACAGGTCATAATCATTTAGCAAGCAATACTGCAGGGCCAGGATCACTTTGATTTCCAGCTGGGTGTTAGGGTATTTTTTCAAACTTACCTCATTCAACAGATTGTTGATCCAGCGAGCAGCCTGGTCATACCTCTGAATATAATAACAAGACAACGCCCGGTATACCATATAGGTTACGTACTGTGGAATATCGTTTTTATCAACTTCGAAGTCGAAGAAAATACCTTCGTTCTCCTCATACATTTCATTTTCCAATCCCAAACGCTTATGGCGTTCCAGTTTGGTTATTAAGAACTGCGAAGGGTAGGTGTATAAATTGTAATTGGAAAGTAGTAATGCGGTATCCTCATTCACCTCCTCGAAATATTTTTCTGCTTTACGATAAACCCGGTAGTGGTTGTAGTATTCCAGCTTTAAGAACTCAAACACAATCTTGAGGTGATGATAAATGGAATCCAGATTATAGTCATCAAAAGTCTTTTGGATTTTGGTCAGAACATCTTCTATGGGTTCCAGATCATCATCCAAGCTGTCCTCCTCCACTTCCACAAACAGTCTGTGGAATATATTCAAACAGCTTTGATACACGTAGAGCCTATGAGACTTGTACAAGGCCCCTACGTTATTCATTTCTTTGTTTAATAAGGTCAGTTCCAGCTTTTCCGTCTCGCTGTTGGATAAAGTATACTGCCCGTATTTTTTGAAATATTCCCCTAACAAATCTTCAGCTTTATCTACCGCCAGCATATAGGCTACGTGCTGGTTGTAAGATTGCGAATAGTTGTAGTGATCGGGATGGTTGATATGCAGTTTTTTGAGCGACTTGTAGATTATGGTCAGTTCATTGGAGAGGTCATAATCCAATAGCTCCTTTTCTAGCTTTTTCAGGGTAGCGATAGCAATGGCCTTCTTTTTGGTAAAAATGATCTCATTGATATTGGCTACTTTCTTTAACAGATCGGTACGTGGACTTTCTAATTGCTGCAGAAGATATTCTTCGATTTTTTGATTTAGTCTGGAACGCAGGGTGTAGTAAGCGTTGGTGTTTACCCCAAGCTCGGACATTATCTTGTTATCGGAGGTAGACTTCTCTCTCATGGATTCAAGCAGATAAGCTGATTTGTCTGCTCCGTTTTCCATTAGCGAGTCATGAATCGCAACGAAGTCTGTTTCGGAAAGCTGTTTAATGATATTCTTTAATTTGGCCATATTAAAAAGTGAATACTAGACTAAAAAAGGATTTTCCAATATAGCCAAATATTTCCAAATGTAATATTTATTATAAATTTTATAAAAATTTCATAATTCTAGACCTTGTGGTTTGGCGGTGGCTATCTGTAATCACCAAATCTGTCCCGTCTAAGGGTGTGGTTGTAATTTTTCGAGTAAAATGTTAACCAAAATTATTTATGCCTAAAATGTAATATTAAACAGATTAGTTATGGAATCGACCAAGAAAATTAACACCCTGCCCGATTTAAAGTCGTTACTCCAACCGATCGGTGACTTTAAAAGGGCTTTTTAAACGTCGCATTATATAAATAAAGTGCTACTTTAAGACTATTAACCTAACTGGTGCATCTTATATAGCTTATATTAAGAGAAACATTGATCAAACTATAAAATTCAACAAAATGCAATCATCCAGCAGAGTGGTATTCATCACCGGAGGAGCTATGGGAATCGGTGAGGCCATGGTCCGATATTTTATTTCAAAAGGTGATAATGTAGGGTTTCTGGACATCAATAAAGGGGCCGGAGAGGCGCTGATCCAGGAGCTTCCACCTGATCAGGCGGTGTTTTTTCCGGGCGATGTAAGAAGGGTTTCCGACATGCAAAATGCCATGGATGAGACGGAAAACAAATTTGGAAAATTGTCGGTGATCGTGGCCAACGCCGGTAACTTCAGGCCCAATACAGTATTAAATGTAACTGACGAAGATCTGGATTATTTGATTGACGTTAACTTAAAGGGAGTAGCTTATACCCTTCGTGAAGGAGGGAGGCGTTTAAGAGATCACGGGGGCGGGAGTATGATCATAATCGCATCCGACCAGGCTTTGATCGGTAAGCGAAACAGTTTTGTTTATGGTATGACCAAAGGAGCGGTAGGCCAGATCGCCAAGAGCATGGCGCTGGATTTAGCGGAGTACAATATTCGGGTGAACGCCATCTGTCCCGGCACTATAGAAACTCCCATGGTCGACCGGGTATTTAAGGAGTTTGCGGATCAGTTTCACGCCGGCGATGTCAAACCCGTTTTGGAAATTAACGTGGCGGCCCATCCCATGGGCCGCTTAGGTAAGCCTCAGGAAGTAGCTCCATTGGCCTATTTTCTCAGTTCGGACGAGGCCAGTTTTATTACCGGCAGCCTCCACAGTGTCGATGGGGGCTTAACAGCATGTTAAACTAAGTGATTATGGAACAACAGACCTTTTACGACTCCGATGCGGATCTCAAGCATATTCAGAGTAAATCCATTGGTATTATTGGCTACGGTAACCAAGGCCGGGCTCAAGCTCTAAATCTAAGAGACTCCGGAATTGTTGATATATCTATTGGGGGTATTAAAGACAGTTCTCTGGAAAGAGCGGTTTCGGATGGTTTTAATACCGGGACTATTGAGGAGGTGGCAGCTAATGCCGATATTTTGTTTTTGCTAATCCCTGATGAGGTACTGCCAGCGATTTATCAGAAGTCTATAGCACCCCATTTGAAGTCACAAGTGATCTTGAATTTTGCTTCTGGCTACAATATCACCTTTCAGAAAATTATTCCAAGCCCACAAGCGGACGTAATCATGGTAGCTCCCAGAATGATTGGAGAAGGGGTGCGGGACTTGTACTCGAAAGGTGCAGGTTATCCCTGTTTCGTGGCTGTCGAACAAGATTGCAGTGGCAAAGGGCTGACTACAGCCTTGGCCATTGCCAAAGGAATAGGAGCCACTAAGATTGGGGCTACCCAGGTGACCTTTAAGCAGGAAACGATCATGGACTTGTTTGCCGAACAAGCCACTTGGCCACTTATTGAAAAAGTGCTGGTGAGCGCCTTTGAGTTTCAGGTAGCTCAGGGTTTGCCGGCAGCGGCCGTGCTGTCAGAACTCTATTTGTCCAAAGAGCCTGCCTACATGTTTGAAAAGATGGCAGATATTGGTTTTTTCAAGCAAATGGATCTGCATTCCCGTACCAGTCAATACGGACAACTCAGCCGCTTTGAACAGGTCGATGCTACTTTTATACAGGAATTCATGAGCAAAGCTTTTAAGGAAATAAATGATGGTCGATTTGCGGAAGAATGGGAACAGGAACAAGCCACCGGCATGAATAACTTCAAAAAACTAAAGTCTCAGGCCCTGGCCCATGAAATGAACCAGGTAGAAGATCAAGTAAAAGGGCACAGGTAACATGGAGACACCAAGAACAGTACGTTACCCCGATCCCTGGGTGGAGGTTATAGATGAAAGTTTCACCCAGTACCTGGCTATGAATGCCGCGGTCGAATGTCTTTACCGCGGAGCCCGATGGTCGGAAGGGCCGGTATGGTTTGGTGATGGCGGATATCTTTTATGGAGTGATATCCCCAATAATAGAATATTGCGCTGGGATCAAGAGACTAATGAGGTATCCGTTTTCCGCAAACCCTCAAACTTTTCAAACGGCAATTGCCGGGACAATCAAGGTCATTTAATCACTTGTGAACGAAAGCGGGTAACGCGTACGGAATTCAACGGACAGCTTACAGTCATAGCCGATAATTATCAAGGCCAACCCTTGAATGCTCCCAATGACCTGGTGGCGCATCCAGATGGTAGCATTTGGTTTACAGATCCTGGTTACGGAAGTTTGAGTTTGTATGAGGGAGGCCAGCATGAGACCTTAGAGCTTTCAGCCGGGATTTACCGTTGGGATCCTAAAACGCAGGAGCTGGAGGTAATGGTAGAAAATTTAGAAAAGCCCAACGGATTATGCTTTTCGCCGGACTATAGCAAGCTGTATGTGGCTGACACCGGTGCCAGCCATAAGAAAGGATACCCCAAGCAGATATGGGCTTATGCTATTGAGAACTCCCGAACTGTGGGTAACGGCCAGGTGTTTTTTGATATGTCCCCGGCATTTTCCGATGGTTTTCGGTGTGACATCCATGGAAATATCTGGACCAGTTCCGGGTGGGCCGGCGAGGGATTGGACGGTGTATGGGTACTTAATCCAGAGGGCAACTTGATCGGTAAGATCCATTTACCGGAAGTATGTGCTAACCTGTGTTTTGGGGGTCCCAAAGGCAACAGACTTTTCATGGTGGCCAGCAGTTCTCTTTATGCATTATTTACCGAGACCAGAGGTGTGAGTCTGTGGGACTGGGAAAGTTAAATTCGAATTCATAAAAATAACAACAGCATGAAATTATTTTTCTACCTATTAATGTTAAGTCTATTCTTTACCTTTTCTCTTTGTAGTGGTCCTAAATCCCATGAGGAAGATACGGCGGAATCAACGGAGGAGATCAGGGAGTTGTCGCCTTTGACCCTGTATGCTTTTGAGGTAGGAGATATCCTGATAAAGGATATTTCGATTTTCAATCCCGGTGTTGATGAGGGGCAGCAGGCGCAATTCACTAATTCTGCCTATCTGATTAAACATGACAAAGGCACTTTGATTTGGGATACCGGCCTGCCGGATGCCCTGGCGGATACACCAGAAGGCAATGATGCTCCGGGGTTTTTAATGAAAATGCCTAAAAGGTTGAGCGACCAATTGGCGGAAATAAATGTAGATCCCCAGACTATTGATTATTTGGCGGTGTCTCACGAGCACGGCGACCATATCGGTAACATGGGGATGTTTACTACGGCCACCATCCTGTTGCAGGAAGAAGAATACATAAGCCTTTTTGAAAACGAAGAACGGCCGGCAAGCGCTTTAGACTCTCTGAAGGGCAATGCCTATGTGAAATTGAAAGACGACCATGACGTATTCGGTGATGGTTCGGTAATGATCATAAGAGCACCGGGTCATACTGCAGGGCATCAGGTATTGTACGTTAACCTTCCGGAAACCGGACCGGTAGTACTGTCGGGTGACCTTTACCATTTCAGTAAAAATCGTGAGCTCAAAGGAGTGCCCAGTTTCAATTCCGATAAAGAACAAACCCTGGCTTCTATGGAGATGGTGGAGAAGTTTCTGGTGGACAACAACGCCACTCTTTGGATCCAGCATGAAATGCAGCATGAAGGCGTAAAGTGGTCGCCGGAATTTTATAGGTAAGATAATTGCGATTTTCCAAAGACGAATTGCTAAGAGTTGAGAATACAAACATCGTTTGGTTTTGAATCTAAACCCGAAGATCAAGTTGGGAGTCAAGAAATAAAAACAGCGCGAACCCTCGGATCTCATTCCTCGCGCTCGCGCTGTTTTGTGGAGCATATCAGAGTCGAACTGATGACCTCTACGCTGCCAGCGTAGCGCTCTAGCCAGCTGAGCTAATGCCCCAAACGGACAGCAAATATAAATGAATTCTTGATATTTTAAAACGGCCGGCGGGCCTTCACGAAGATGCCGCGATAATATTTTGAAAAGAGATTGTTCTCCACCACACCCAATTTAGTAGAAGTGTGTATAAACTGTATGTCGGAAGCACTGTTTACCTCGGTAACCATTCCTACATGGGTGATCTTCTTACGGCCCTTTTTCTTAGAGAAAAACACCAGGTCCCCAGGTCTTAATTCGCCAATCCTAACCATTTGGCCCAACTTGCTTTGATCGTCCGAGGTCCTGGGCAGCTGCAGTCCGGCACTTTGATAGGAAACACATAGCAGACCGCTGCAGTCCATACCCCGCTTGCTGGTGCCTCCGTATCGATAGGGAGTGCCGGTATAGGACCGGGCAGTGGCTATTGCTTTTTCAATACGGTTATCCGTAACTGTGGCATTGCGGGAAGTGCTGCACGAACAGGCGATTACTACAAAAAATGTAATCAGAGCTAATGATTTCACAGTGGTATCGTTTAGGGCCTAACGAAAAAATTACCTTACCAATATCAAATATAATCCGAAATGCAAAAATTAATGTCATAAATACTATTTTAAGCCATATTTAACGGCTTATGTGTGGAATAACGGGAATCATGGCATTTAACGAATTGGGAAGAATGCACATGATTCATCTGGCTCAGGCCACCCAAATATTGGCTCACCGAGGGCCCGATTTTCAAGACACCTACATTGAAGAGCGTATAGGTTTAGGCCATCGGCGCCTGGCTATTATCGATACTTCACCAGCTGGTAACCAGCCCATGACCGACTCAAGTGGCAGATACACCATTGTTTACAATGGGGAGATCTATAATTACCAATCGCTGCGGACTACATTACAAAATCAAGGCATTGAATTTAGCTCCACCTCCGATACTGAGGTGTTGTTGCATCTTTTCATCAATAAAGGAGTACAGTGCCTGCAGGAACTCCAAGGGTGCTTTGCCTTTGCCATATACGATAGGCATGAACAAGAATTGACATTGGCCCGTGATCGACTGGGAGTAAATCCATTGATCTATTATAGCGATGAAGACAAATTCGTTTTTGCTTCTGAAATGAAATCTCTGCTGGCATACAACCTGCCCAAAGCCCTGGACAGGAATTCACTAGCCCTGTACCTGCAGCTCAACTATCTCCCGGGACCTCAAACCATGCTTGAAGGCGTATTAAAGTTGGAGCCGGGACATTACCTAAAGGTGGATCAAAAGGGTGCATCGGTTTTTCAATACTATACTGTTCCAGAACCAATTTCCTCGAGTATTGCCTTGAGTTATTCCGGGCAAAAAGAGCGCTTGAGAACCTTAATGGAAGAATCAGTAGTAAAAAGACTGGTCTCGGATGTTCCGCTAGGGGCATTCTTAAGTGGCGGTATTGACAGTTCAGTAGTGGTGGCATTAGCCAGCAAGCACCTGGATGAGCTGCATACGTTTTCTATTGGATATCAGGATCAACCTTATTTTGACGAAACCCATTATGCTCAATTAGTAGCAAAGAAATTTAATACCAAGCACACGGTTTTTTCTTTGACCCAAGCTGAATTATTTCAAAACCTTCAGCACGTTTGGGATCATCTGGATGAGCCCTTCGGAGACAGTTCTGCACTGCCCACTTATATCCTTAGCAAGTACACCAAAAAGTCCATCACAGTGGCACTTTCAGGAGATGGCGCCGACGAACTTTTTGGTGGCTATCACAAACATCTGGCCTTTAACCGGAGCATCGAAGGAGGTTGGTTTAATAACCTGGCGACTATTTTAGCTCCGCTGGCACAGGTGATCCCCAAATCAAGGAACAGCAGCCTAGCCAATACAGCGCGTCAACTACAGCGGTATACTTCCGGGTTGAAATTAAGTTGCAGCCAACGGTACTGGTTGTGGGCCTCCATAGCCAGTGAGACCCAGGCCGTGAAATTATTGAATCCTAGTGTACGGGAGTCTTTGATGCTGGATCAGCTCAAAAATCGTATTCAACCATTTATTAGTCACTTGAATGATTCAACAACTATTAATGAGGTCCTTAATGCTGATATGAGATTAGTATTGCCCTATGACATGTTGACTAAAGTTGATTGGATGAGTATGGCTCATGGCCTGGAGGTGAGGGTTCCATTTACGGATCGTGACTTGGTGGCATTCGCATTTTCATTGCCTCAAGATAGTAAGGTAAAAGGTTCTCAAAGAAAAAGGATATTACAAGATAGTTACAGAGAAATCTTACCTAAGGAGTTGTACAACCGCCCAAAGAAAGGATTTGAAGTTCCATTGTTGAACTGGATGCAGGGAGAATTAAAAGGTATCATCGAAAATGATCTACTTTCAAACTC
>JAOTYN010000546.1 GCA_029861825.1 Cyclobacteriaceae bacterium | reverse complement strand
CAGGTGCCCAATGTCTATATCAGTGCAACTTTGTTCAAACCCCACAAAACTTCGGAACTTCCCTTAACTGTCGCCCATGGTTTTGCTCCTCTGGTGGTGGAAAATGCCGATTACCGTATCCCACTGGAGGTGGAGGCCTCTGCTCAAAGCCGATCCGGTGTTAAACAGAAGATTAAAATTAAAGGGGCTCCCAACAGCCGGGTGACGGTAGCTGTGGTGGATGAAGGTATATTGCAGTTGACGGGATTTCAGTCGCCAAATCCCTACGACTATTTCTTTTCACGTCGTGCATTGGAGGTTAACACCTATGATGTTTATCCCTATTTATTTCCGGAACTACATAGCAGTCGACCGGGCGGAGATGGCATGAATCTTCAAAAACGTATTAACCCTCTCACCAACAAGCGGGTTAAGCTAGTATCATTCTGGAGCGGGGTAATGGAAACCAATAATCGCGGTGAGGCCACCTATGAAATTGACATTCCACAATTCTCTGGCGATCTAAGGATAATGGCGGTATCTGCAAAAGGCAAGGCTTTTGCAGGGGCTCAAGCCAATATGAAGGTGGCGGACCCTTTGGTGGTGTCTGTAGCACTGCCTAGGTTCTTCAGCCCACGTGATACCGTTGAGGTTCCAGTGGTCCTGACCAATACCACGGACAAGGCCACTAACGCTAATGCATCAATTAAGGTAACGGGCCCCATACAAGTGCTAGGTCCCAACAGTCAGGAAGTACCGCTAGCAGCTAATGCTGAAAGTAGGGTAAACTTCAAGCTTGTGGCCCAAGCTGCGATTGGATCAGCTGTGGTCAAAGTTGAGACATCGGCTCTTGGGGAAAAATTCAAAAACGATACCGATATCACCGTGCGACCGGCATCACCTTTACAAAAGGTAAGCGGAGCAGGGTCGTTAAAAGCCGGTAGTAAAGCTGATTTCTCTATGGATACTGACCGCTTTATGCCTGCCAGCGTGGATAAACACTTAATGATAAGTAAATCTCCAATGGTGGAGTTTGCGGATGACCTGGATTACCTGCTGCGTTATCCTTATGGGTGTGTGGAGCAAACAGTTTCCAGTGTGTTTCCCCAATTGTATTACCCTCAACTGGTATCCTCACTCCATAAAAGAACTGGTGAAGTAGTACATGCCAATCATCATATTAATGAAGCCATTAAACGCCTGCAATTAATGCAGCTCTACCATGGAGGACTTACTTACTGGCCTGGAGGCGGTTATGAAAGCTGGTGGGGCTCTGTGTATGCTGCTCACTTCCTACTGGAAGCCCGGCAGAATGGATATGACGTTAATGAGCAAATGCTCAAAAAACTAATGGGTTATCTAAAGCAAAGACTACGTGAAAAAAAGGTGATCACCTATTATTTCAATACTAATCAACGTAAAGAAATTGCGCCAAAGGAAGTGGCTTATTCACTATTTGTGCTGGCTCTGGCTGACCAGCCCGACAAATCTACCATGAACTACTATAAATCCAAACAGGAGCGTCTGAGCTTGGACAGCCGGTATTTACTAGCTGCGGCTTATGCTCTCACGGGAGATCAGAAAAAGGCTGATGAGGTTAGGCCCACAGCTTTTCAAGGAGAGCAATCGAACCGGGTATTCGGAGGCAGCTTTTATTCCATGATTCGGGATGAAGCCATCGCCCTTTATTCCATGATGTACTATGATCCAGACAATCTACAAGTCCCTGTTATGGCTAAACATATTTCACAATATCTAAAAAGTAGAAAATGGCTCAATACGCAGGAACGGGTTTTCAGCTTCCTGGCTTTGGGCAAGATCGCAGAAGGTGCCGCCGCCAGTGATATCCAAGCTACGGTTAAGGTGGATGGACAGCAAGTGGCAAGTTTCGATAATAAAGATCTAACCTTGAAAACCACCAAATTAATGGGAGACCAAGTAGAGATTGCTACTGATGGTGAAGGGGCGCTCTATTATTTCTGGGATGCGGAAGGAATTAGCACTGATGGCAGGTACCGGGAAGAAGATAGTTTTCTGAAAGTACGTAAGAAGTTCTACAGCCGCTCGGGCCAAGAGATTAATAGTGGGCGTTTTAAACAAAATGATCTGGTGGTGGTGCAGTTGTCTCTACAATCAGCATTTGGAGGCCGCGTGGAAAACGTAGTTATTAGCGATATTCTACCCGCTGGATTTGAGATTGAGAATCCCCGCATCGGTGAAAGCGCCCAATTCGACTGGATCAAAGAAAAAGCATACCCGGATTATCAGGATATTCGCGATGACCGGATCAACCTATTTGTGACTGCCACCCCAAAAATCCAGTATTATTACTATGTGGTGCGGGCGGTAAGCAAAGGTAAATTCCAAATGGGCCCCGTGGGAGCAGACGCCATGTACGACGCGGAGTACCACAGTTACAGTGGAGGAGGGGAAATATGGGTTGAATGAAAGAATCTACTACGAAAGTGAGAATTCGTGCCTTTGGTCGGTTATTCATAAACTTCTGTTTCCGGATGAAAGGCTGCCCATGCAAACCAGAACATCTGCAGGCCTACTATCTCGTTGCCCTGTGAGTCTTTTACCATAACGTGTTGGGCTTTCTGATCCCAACTAATGGTGATGGTTTCTCC
>JAOTYN010000128.1 GCA_029861825.1 Cyclobacteriaceae bacterium | reverse complement strand
ATATCCCGGTTCAAACCTTTAGCATCATCCGAGTCGAAAGGCATACGCAATTTGATGAAGGTATCCGCCAAGCCCTGAACACCAATACCAATTGGTCGGTGTCTCATGTTGGAGTTTTGCGCTTCCTTTACCGGATAGTAATTGACATCAATTACTTTGTTGAGATTTTTTGTAACGACATAGGTGATGTCGTATAATTTCTGATGATCGAAAGTACCGTCCTCAGCAACGAATTTGGGTAGCGCAATAGAGGCTAGGTTACACACAGCCACTTCGTCCGGTGAGGTGTATTCAATAATTTCCGTACAGAGATTACTGGACTTGATGGTTCCCAGGTTTTTCTGATTGGATTTCTTGTTGGCAGCATCCTTATATAACATATAGGGTGTTCCTGTCTCGATCTGTGCCTCCAGAACTTCGAACCAAAGGTCTTGAGCTTTTACCTGCTTACGGTAACGTTCTTCCTTCTCGTACTTTAAATAGAGTTTCTCAAACTCTTCGCCATAACAATCTGCCAGTCCTGGCGCTTCATTGGGGCAGAAAAGCGACCAATCGGCATTATCCTGAACTCGTTTCATAAACAAGTCCGACACCCACAATGCATAAAACAGGTCACGGGCTCTCAACTCTTCTTTACCGTGATTTTTCTTAAGATCCAGGAAGGTAAAGATATCGGCATGCCAAGGCTCCAGATAAATAGCAAAACTCCCCTTCCTCTTACCGCCGCCCTGGTCTACATAGCGGGCGGTCATGTCGAAATTGCGCAGCATTGGGACTATCCCGTTGGAAGTCCCTCCGGTCCCTTTGATATAAGAACCTTTGGCGCGGATGTTGTGAATGCTGAGACCGATACCGCCGGCAGATTGCGAGATCTTGGCACATTGCTTTAAAGTATCGTAGATGCCGTCAATGCTGTCATCCTTCATGGTGAGCAAGAAACACGAGGACAATTGGGGCTTGGGTGTACCTGCGTTGAACAGGGTGGGAGTGGCGTGGGTGAACCACTTCTCGGAGAGCAAGTTATAGGTTTCGATAGCAGCTTCGATATCTTTTCCATGAATTCCCACTGCTACACGCATCAACATGTGTTGGGGACGCTCCACGATCTTACCGTCGATCTTCATAAGGTAGGAGCGCTCTAAAGTCTTAAACCCAAAATAGTCGTAGCTGAAATCCCGGTCGTATATTATACTGGAATCTAAAAGAGCTGCATTCTTTTTAACGATTCCGTAGGTCTCTTTGGAAACTAAGGGTGCATTCTCTCCGGTTTTAGGATCTACGTAGGTGTAAAGTCGTTTCATAGTGTTGGAAAACGACTTACTAGTAACCTTATGTAAATTAGAAATGGCTATACGAGCAGCAAGCTTGGCAAAATCCGGATGTTTAGTGGTTAGCGATGCGGCTGTTTCAGCAGCTAAGTTGTCTAATTCCACAGTAGTAACCCCGTCATAAATACCCGAGATAACCTTCTTCGCAATATCCACTGGCTCAATGTAGTTCATGTCCAGCCCATAGCACAGCTTCTCAATGCGGGAAGTGATCTTATCGAATTTGACAGACTCTCTTCTACCGTCTCTTTTTACAACTAACATAGTAGGGTGAAGTTTAGGGTTTTAGTTTAGGTAGTGAATAAGTTATGGCGATCAATCTTTAAAAATCCTCGTCCAATGAAAATTTCTGAGCGCTGCTTTCTTCCTTGTTCATAACTCCGGCTTTTTGATATTCTCCTACGCGTTTTTCAAAGAAATTGGTTTTTCCTTGCAGGGAGATCATCTCCATAAAATCAAAAGGATTGGTCGAGTTGTAGATTTTTTTACCAATTAACTCATTCAACAACCTATCAGCTACAAATTCAATATACTGACACATCAGTTCGGCGTTCATACCGATCAGGTTGACGGGCAGGGAGTCCGTAACAAACTCTTTTTCAATGGTTACGGCATCAGTAATAATTTCGATCACCTTGTCTTCCGGTAGTTTACTTATGCAATGCTGGGTATACAGCAGGCAGGCAAAGTCGCAGTGCAGTCCTTCGTCCCTTGAGATCAATTCATTGGAGAAGCTTAATCCGGGCATCAATCCCCGTTTTTTCAACCAGAAAATGGAACAAAAACTACCTGAGAAGAAAATTCCCTCTACCGCCGCAAATGCGATAAGCCGTTCTTGAAAGTTACCCTCGTCAATCCAGCGCAGCGCCCAGTCGGCTTTCTTCTTAACGCAGTCCATGGTCTCCACGGCATTGAACAATCGGTCCTTTTCCTGAGGGTCCTTTACATAGGTGTCGATCAACAATGAGTAGGTTTCCGAGTGGATGTTCTCGATAGCGATCTGAAACCCGTAGAAAAACTTTGCTTCGGTATATTGTACCTCGGACACAAAGTGTTCAGCCAGATTTTCGTTAACGATGCCATCACTGGCGGCGAAAAAAGCCAAAACATGGGTGATAAAGTGGCGCTCGCCATCATTTAGATTTTCCCAGTCGGTAAGGTCCTGGCTTAAATCAATTTCTTCTGCTGTCCAAAAACTGGCCTCTGCTTTCTTATAAAACTGCCAGATATCATCGTGTTGAATAGGAAAAAGGACGAATCGACTGCTGTTCTCCTGTAATATCGGCTCTTCCACCGCTGCAATATCGCTCATGAGTTTTTGATAGGTATATGTTTAATAATCAGTTAAAAAAAAGATAAAAAGGTTATTAGTTGACTTTTTACAGTCAATTAATTCGAACCAAAAATACTGCTTGAGGTATTGGATTGAAAGGACCAAAAATTTCCAATACGTCCCTTACAAATATTGTAAAATAGCCGGTAAAAGTCAAAGCTATTTTTATGTACAAATCCCGTAATTACTGAAATAATTCAATTTTACTGGAGATAACTTTTTGTTATTTAAATCTTTGTAATAATGTTATCAAACAAAAACTTCATAAGGGCTAGTGGTAAAAAAATTTTAAAATTTTTTTAGAGTCCACATATACCTTTAGAGGGGTTTGTTAAGATCAATAATTACCTTATATTTGCAATCCGTTTTCAAAAACTAGTATCTCTAGCATGTATGCAATCGTAGACATAAGCGGTAAGCAGTTCAAGGTAACTAAAGATCAGTCCATTTACGCTCCTAAAATGGAGGGTGAGGCTGGCGCTTCCGTAACGTTTGACCAGGTTCTGTTGGTAGACAAGGAGGGCAAGGTCAATGTTGGGACCCCTCAGATAAAAGGGGCCAAAGTTTCAGGAAAGATCCTGGAGCATATACAGGGTGACAAAGTGTTGGTGTTTAAGAAGAAGAGAAGAAAGGGATATAAAAAGAAGAATGGACACCGTCAGGATTTTACCAAAGTATTAATTGAAAAAATTACCAGTAAATAATTATGGCACATAAGAAAGGAGCCGGTAGTTCCCGAAATGGTCGGGAGTCGGAAAGCAAAAGATTAGGGGTAAAGATCTATGGAGGTCAGAAAGCCATAGCCGGAAATATCATCGTGAGACAGCGAGGCACCAAGCATCATCCTGGCAGTAATGTGGGCCTAGGGCGCGACCACACTTTGTTCGCTTTGATCGACGGCACTGTAATGTTCAAGAAAGGCCGCAATAATCGCTCTTTCGTTTCAGTGGAACCCACCGAAGCCTAAAAAAGCCTAAAGCATTAAAAATCCTGATTGACCTTGTCGATCAGGATTTTTTGTTTCTACTCTTCCTTCTTTTTCTTTTTGAGTTTTAAAATATCAGTGGTACTGATACCAATAACAAAAGCCAATAGTACGATTACGATCCACAAAAAGGCAGTTGCCCCGCTTCCAATATATTCCATAGGTCAATTCAAAATTACTGTGCAAAAGTAGCACATTTCTGGGGATACTTACAAGGAAAATTTTTGGCAAGGACAATTTACTGTCGGACATAAATAGGGAAATTCGAATGAAAACTCAAGAGAAAAGTTAACTACAGAACCAGGTTCGAGGCAAGCACTTGCTGAACACCCAATGATTAACCTGAACACCCAATGATTAACAGATTAACAATATGATTAACAGATTAACAATATGATTAACAATCAACGATTAACCATCGATGCTCAACCATCAATTTGGTCTAACCATCAACTTAACTTGGATCACCCAACACCCAGATTAATGGTTGAAGGGGTTAATGCAAAAGGATTAATGATGCCATGCGGATTTTTCCAACAATTTACACCTTGGGGGAGTCCCCCCCGCCCCGGTTTTAAGATAAGGCTTAAGGGTGTCAGGAATTGAGATCACAGGAATTTTTCCGTTAATTATTTACAACCTTCAACTGTTCCCCACATCCGACGCCTTGATGGCTCTATCCGACAGGCGGTATTAAACCCTGCACTCTATGTACTTAACAGGAATGGTAGTCAACAGGAATGAACAATATCACCCCCTAAAGATTCCATTGAAGGATCTGATCAAAAAAGTTCCTCAATACCTCGGGCCTTATCATTACCGTGAAAATGATACCAAAAAGGGAGCCGAACAAATGGGCATCGTGGTTGATACTATCGGACATTCGTTTGCCTTGGTAATAGGAATACAGGATATATAAAATGCCCAATATGAAGCCAGGTATGCCTATTGGTATAAATAACAAGAAGATCTCATTTAAGGGATCAAACATAATACTGCTGAATACTACTGCGGCTACCCCTCCGGATGCCCCCAGCGAATTGTAACGCGGCACATGACGGTGTTTGAGGAAGGTGGGTATGTCCGATATCACAATACCCAATATATAGAGAGCAATCAGCAGCCAGCCTCCCCGGAGCCCGAATCTATAGGAAACATTTTGCCCGAAAAAGTACAGGGCAAACATATTAAAGAACAAATGAGTATAATTCACATGGATCAGTCCAGAAGTAATAAATCGCCAGTATTCCCCATGATGCTGCACCTGGTAGGGGTTGAAGATCCATTTTTTATAAATATCCCGTCGATTCCAGGCGAAAAAACTGGCGGCGATGGTGACTATGATAATGCCCAAGGTCGTATTAAGTGTCATCGATCTCTATTGGTCAGGTAGTCCGCGTAAAGACGTAATTCCGATACCCCCTGCGGATCGCCCTGCAGTTGATCCAATGCCTGGTAAGCGGTTCCGAAATATTGCTTAATAATATCTTCGGTCTGTGTGCGGATATCCAGGGAATCATAGATGGCGGTTACCGCCTGTACTTTTTCTTGTTTATCAAAGTCCTTTTTGTTCAGCCAGAGCTGCAAGGCATTATCCGGTGCTTGCTCCAGGGCCTTGATCAGCAGATAGGTCTTTTTGTTGGCTATAATATCACCACCCACCTGTTTCCCGAATTTGTTCTGATCCCCATAGACATCCAGCAGATCATCTTTTAGCTGAAAGCCCATGCCGATATTCACGCCAAATTGCCTAACCAGTGCTTGCTGCTGAGGTGAAGCTTTTGCCAGAATTGCCCCCAGTTCCATACTAAATCCCAGTAACACCGCAGTTTTCTGACGGATCATTTCCAAGTACTCCGAGGCACTTACCTTATCCCGGCTTTCAAAGTTCATGTCGACCTGCTGACCCTCACATACTTCACCGGCACAACGGTTGAAAGTGGTGAGACAGTGAAGCAAGACTTCTTGCGGTACCTGCTCCAGCACCTCATAGGCCTTGACCATCATAATGTCCCCGCTGAGGATACCTATATTAGTGTTCCATTTTTCGTGTACAGTTGGCTTTCCTCTGCGCAGGGGGGCCTCATCCATAATATCATCATGCATCAGGGTAAAGTTGTGAAAGATCTCCACCAGGCTGGCGACGCGCACGACATTTACAGGGTTGTCCTTAAATACCTTATAAGAGAGTAATACCAATAAAGGCCTTAAGCGCTTGCCTCCCAGTGATAATATGTAGCGGATAGGTTGATACAACTCAGGAGGCTGGTGATCCAGGTCCAACTCCTTGAGGTCCTTATCGATCAGCGAGATCAGGTTTTGAATGTAATTGGTCATGCAAACATCAGATCTATGGTCCTGCGATCAATATCGGTTTTCTTCACCCGCACACTTACCTGATCCCCCAAGGTGATGACCTCCTTATAGCGTCGCCCCACCACCCGGTAGTTCTCCTCATCGAATTCATAGTAATCGTCCTGGATATCGGCAAGTCTGACCATTCCCTCGCACTTGGTTTCAACCATTTCCACGTAAATCCCCCATTCCGTTACTCCTGAAACAATTCCTGCGAATTCTTTATTTTCAGCGTTTTGCATGAATTCCACCTGCTTGTATTTAACGGAAGCCCGTTCAGCGTCTGCTGCGCGTTTTTCACGATCGGAAGCGTGCAGGCATTTTTCCTCGTACTCGTCTTTGACGGCACTCTTTCCACCTTTTAAATAATGATCCAACAAACGGTGCACCATCATATCCGGGTAGCGACGGATGGGTGAAGTGAAATGAGTATAATGATCGAATGCCAGTCCGAAATGCCCCTTGGCTTCGGTGGTATACTTGGCTTTAGCCATGGTGCGTATGGCCAGGTTTTGTAGAACGTCCTGCTCCGGTTTGCCTTCGATATCCTCGATCAAATTATTCAAAGATTTTGCAATCGCCTGTTCTTCAACTTGCAGTTGGTGCCCAAATTTACGGGCAAAAACAGAAAAGGCGGTTAGCTTTTCGGGGTCCGGATAATCATGGATTCGGTATACAAAAGTCTCTTTTTGTTTGCCTTTTTTCCGGTGATATATGAATTGAGCTACTGATCGATTTGCCAACAGCATGAATTCCTCGATCATTTTGTGGGCGTCTTTGCGCACTTTGGGTATTACACGCAACGGTTTACCCTGCTCATCCAACTCAAATTTCACTTCGGTAGTTTCGAAATTAATAGCGCCTCGCATAAACCGGTTGAGCCGCAGCTTTAAGGCTAACTCATTAAGCATGGTAAGTTCCTTGGCATAATCACCTTCTACCTGTTCGATGCCGCTCTGCGCTTCCTCATAAGTGAATCGGCGATCGGAATGTATAATGGTCCTTCCAAACCATTGGTCTTTTACGTGGGCATTACTGTCAATCTCAAATACTGCAGAAAAGGTGAGTTTGTCCTCGAGGGGTCGCAAGGAACACAGTTCATTGGATAGCCGTTCCGGCAACATAGGAATGGTGCGATCTACCAAATAAACTGAGGTAGCCCGTTCCAAGGCTTCTTCCTCCAAATGCGTCTCAGGCTTTACGTAATGGGTTACGTCAGCAATGTGCACCCCCACCTGATAATGACCGTTATCCAGGATTTTCAAGGAAAGTGCATCATCAAAATCCTTGGCATCTGCGGGATCGATGGTAAAAGTGGTTAAATGGCGGAAATCTTTGCGGTTTGCCAGATCTTTGACGGTGATGTTGCCCTTAATTTTTTGAGCGCTTTGAAGCACCTTTTCCGGAAATTCAAAAGGTAATTCGAATTCCGCCATTATAGAATGTATCTCCGCTTCATTTTCACCGGCCGGCCCTAAAACCCGTATCACTTCACCGGCAGGCTTTTGGTTCCTGGCTTCAGGCCATTCGGTGATCTTCACCACCACTTTGTCGGAGGTCTGGGCTTTTAAGGTCTTTCCGGGAGGCACGAAAATATCCAGATACATCTTGCGATTATCGGGTACTACAAAAGCGTACCGTTCGGTAATTTCTATCTTCCCGACAAATTCCGAACGTGCCCGCTGCACAATTTCCCGGATCCTCCCTTCGGGTCTTTTACCATGTCGTTTAGATCTGTGAAGCGCAATCTTAACCAAGTCCCCGTCCATGGCTGTTTCCATATCTTCGGCCTTTACCCACACATCATCTTCCATTTCCGGAATGATCACGTAGGCGAACCGGGGATTCACAAAGTCCACCTTACCCGTGAGATACTCTATTTCTCTGGCGGAAGTGTAACTGCCATTACGCAATTGACGGACCTTCCCTTGCGCCGCCAGATCTATTAGCAATTCCTTTACAATGATCTTGGATGGTTTATCGCGAAACCCCAGTCGTTTGGTTATGGTCTTTGCGGAAAAAGCCCCCAAAGGGCGGCTGTCCAGATAACCCAAGATCTTTTCCAGGTAAAGCTTTTTGGAAAAAAACGCTTTTTTACGTTTGCCTTTACGCGCCATTTAGATTGTGTAATTTAGGTTGTTTGAGGTATGCTCTATGACCGGACAAATCTACATTTATTTGATCAAAAATTTTACGCCCAAGTGTATTGTTAAAGTAAGGTGATGTTCTTTTCTTCCAGAGGAGGCAATGATTTCAATTTTAAAAATAGTTGTGCCGTGACCACTATATCCTTTTTGCAATATTCGGCAATTCTCTCTAAGCCCTGTTCACGGTAATAAACCTGATTGACCATACTGCCGTCAATATCGTCTTTGCTGGTATCAATATGGAACAGGCTGGCCAGGAGATCAAGAGAGGTGAAATTCTTGCGGTCACCGAACTTCCATAGATCCATGGTATCAATAAATGGGGTTTCCCAGGGCTTCCTTTCCCCTACTTGCAGCACCTGAGGCAGTGCAATGCCTTGGATCAACATACGCCGGCAGATATAGGGAAAGTCAAACTCCTTACCGTTATGGGCGCACAATCTTAAATGATCCTGATCGAACTTGGTTTCCAGTAGGGTTTTAAACTCTTCCAGGATCTGAATTTCACGATCACTGGCAAAAGCTTTTACCCTTAATCCCCAGGTCCCATGAGATAGGGGCGTTAAATAGCCCACGGCGATAGTGAGGATCTTACCAAACTCCGCAAAAATCCCGGCTCTGTCAAAATAAAGCTCGTTCGAGTTGAGATCATCAGGATTCTTTAAAAAAGAGGCCTTTCGATCCCAATGGGGCTTTAATCTGGTGTCAAGACTGTCATAATCAGGACTGCCAGAAGCTGTTTCGATATCTAAAAAAAGGATGTTGGCTAATTCGTTTTCCGTCATACTAAATATGCAAGATGCCCTCCAACTCCAGAGCTTCAATGGACATTAAATGATCTTCCCTGATGCTGTCGGGAGTAAAAATAAATTTCTTATCATAAATCTGGTCCTGATGGTAAAAACTCACCCAAAACTCATTGAACAGCTTAAACACCGCCGGATCCAAAGGTTCAATAATAGCATAACTGCGTGCTTTTAACAACTCTATGGAATGACGCAATACTGAGGTGTCTTGTTTCGGTCCCTTGGGAGCGCCGTATCCTTTGGACACAATCAGTAAGTTGTTCAAATTATAATCGTTGGTGTTGATGATATAGGCATGCCAGTGGTAGCTGTCATCCACTGACTTACGCGCTATTGCGATCATTACACCGGTCATTTCAGGAAAAACGATGTCTTTTTTCACTTGGAGTGTTCCCTAATTAGCATGCCGAATTCTCTACAGAGGTGCTGCAGAAGATTATGGCTTACTTCCGATAAATCTTGATCTCCGCCCAGTTCCTTAGCTAGTGAAGTTACAGCCTTATCTTGGATACCACAAGGTATGATATGATCAAAATATTTTAGATCAGTATTTACATTAAAGGCAAAGCCGTGCATGGTCACCCAACGGCTGGTCTTTACTCCGAGGGCACAGATCTTACGAGCTTTTTGGGGGTCTTCATAGTCCAGCCACACCCCGGTTAGCCCGGCTATGCGGCCACCATCCAGGGAATAATCCCTAAGGGTCAGGATTACCGCTTCTTCGATGGTTCGCAAATATTTATGGATATCCGTAAAGAAGTTCTCAAGATCCAAAATGGGATAACCTACAATCTGACCGGGGCCATGATAGGTTATGTC
>JAOTYN010000545.1 GCA_029861825.1 Cyclobacteriaceae bacterium | reverse complement strand
CTCACCGACGGCCGTACTGACCTAGTTTTCGATCTTATCAACCAAGGAACTGCCGCCACTGCTACAGATACCCAGGGGACTTCACTAATTAAATGGTGTGCTTATTACGGAGATGTTAGCGCAATCAAGTATTTAATTGCAAACGGTGCTTCCCTGGATGATTTGGGAGCTAATTATGATCTTAATGGTGCCGCTTTCCATGGCCATTGGCAACTTTGCCAATACCTTTTAGAACAAAGAGCTGACGCCAATCACGCTTTACTCGACACTGGAGAAACAGCTTTGCACAGTTGTATGCAAGTCAATCGGCCTTCAACTAATTTGATCATTAAGCTTTTATTGGCTTACGGGGCAGATCCCAATGTTCAAACCAAACCAAAAGTAGCAACCGGAGCCTTTATGCGAGATGCTTTCACCAAGCAAGAAACTCCCCTACACCGGGCGGCAGCCTTTGGTAATGAGGAAGCCATACAACTATTGCTTGATACAGGAGCCGATAAGAGCATAAGAGATATGAATGGCGATTCCCCATTGTCCTGGGCCAGTTGGCATAAACGTCCGGGAACTATCCTGTCTTTGTTAACCTATGGCGAGCACCGAATCCACTCTTTACATATTCAAAATATGCAGAGTGACCATGGCTCCGGATGGGGTAGTGGTATGTCCATAATGAGGATGGGGAAAGTGCATTTGGAGAAGTAAGGAAATCTTAGTCTTGGTATAAGTACTCCATTACAACTTCACGCATACATTCTGTACCTCGGTAAAGAATCTTAAAGCTTCCAATCCGCCTTCCCGGCCTACTCCGGAAGCTTTCATGCCGCCAAAAGGTGTGCGCAAATCACGCAGTAACCAACAATTGACCCAAACTACTCCGGCCTTCAAAGCATGGGCAACCTTATGCGCGCGTTTGTTATTTTCTGTCCATATTGTAGCTGAAAGACCATAGAGGATTTGATTCGCCAAAGTGATCACCTCATCTTCATCTTTAAATGGCATCAAAGTAATTACAGGGCCAAAAATCTCTTCCTGATTTGTGCGACAACTGTTTTCCAGACCTTCAATAATAGTGGGTTGTAAGAAATAGCCATCAGAGCAGCGCCCCTCCGAATACACCTGCTTGCCTCCGGTCAATATCTTCCCTCCTTCTTCCTTCGCCAGATCGATATAGGACAATACTTTGTTCAAGTGGGCTTGCGAAACCAAGGCCCCAAACTGAGTAGTTTCTTCCATTGGATCACCAATAATTAACTGCTCTACTTTTTCAACCAGGGCTTTTTTAAATTTTTCATAGATACCCTCCTGAATAAAGATCCGTGAGCCACAAAGACAGATCTGCCCCTGGTTAGAGAACGAGGACCTGACCGTGGTCTCTAAAGCAATCTCGAAATCACAATCGTCAAAAATGATATTGGGATTTTTACCTCCAAGTTCCAACGAAAGTTTTTTGAATATCGGTGCTGCTACGGAAGCAATCTTTTTACCGGTAACTGTCCCGCCGGTAAAGGTAATTACTGGGACTTCCGGATGTGCGACAATGGCGGCACCTGCTTTTGCCCCTAGCCCATGTACAATGTTCAGCACCCCTACCGGCAAGCCGGCTTCGTCGGCTATTTTGGAAAGTAGGTACGCGGTCATTGGTGTTATTTCAGAAGGTTTTGCTACCACGCAATTTCCCGCGGCCAAAGCTGGGGCGATCTTCCAGGTGAACAAATACAAAGGCAGGTTCCAGGGAGAGATACAACCAGCCACACCAATTGGACTTCGTCGGGTATAGTTAACAGCGACATCATCGGTAAGATGTGCTTCTGAAGAAAAATGCAATATGGCAGTAGCAAAAAATCTAAAATTTGCCTCGGCTCTAGGGATATCCACTTCTCGGGCTAAAGAGATCGGTTTGCCATTATCAATTGACTCCGCCTGCGCCAACATTTCCTTATCCCGAGCAATCAGATCGGCTATTTTGATCATAAAATTCGATCGCTCCGATACGGCCATTCTGGACCAAATGGGAAATGCGTTTTGGGCACTTTGTACCGCCGCACCAATATCCTTTTCATCTGAATCTGGTATCAATGAATAAACCTTCCCCTCTGCCGGGTTGTAATTATCCAAATAATTACCTGCCTGCGGTGGCACCCATCTGCCATTAATATAATTTTGAATTTTTTCCATCAGATTCAATTCCAAATTCTTTCTAGAAACCCTTTAACATTTTGATAACACAATTGACTAATCAAATGGGGGTCTACCTCCATCGTTTCCAACTGTGATATTATACTGCCATAGTGCGTGGCATTACTCAATTCCGGAAAGAACAGAGGAAATCGACTGGGGTCAGGAAAGTTTATCACATAAAAGAAGTCAGCGCCAAATGCCAATTGATCCAGAGCTCCTAAATCCCACCCGTACTTGATATGATCCACCAGTACCTCAGGCTTTTTATCATGGACATAATCGCGTAGGAAGTTCATCCCTATCAACCCCCCTCGCTCAATAATCTCATGTGCCAGTTCATTTGGAAGATTTCTTACATGATCGCAGACTGAACGGAAATTGCTGTGGCTGGCAATGATGGGGATATCCAGATTGTGTTTATCTATATGGTCGAAAATTCCGTATGCAA
>JAOTYN010000544.1 GCA_029861825.1 Cyclobacteriaceae bacterium | reverse complement strand
GATCTATGAGCCAGACCGGGGTTGTGTACGATATACAGCTATTCAGGGAGATTTTAGATTGGAGGTGAGTGAATGGCATTATCCCAAAGATGGTTTAGTAGACGAAATTGTAGCTTACTACAATATTAAAGGTGAGATCAGTGATGAACGAAAACTTCAAAACCTCGAATGAAATAATTCCAAGATGACACCATCAAATATGATCACCGCTTATGTCCTTCTTTACCTCCGATCGTGAGCGACGCCTTTGGATTTGGCTGCTGGTAGCATTAGTAGCTATATACTCAACCCTGGTCCTGGCGCGTACGCTGGCAGATATGCTGGGCGATTACGGCTTTGGTGTTGGCTTGTTTATGCTCGGTTGCCTTATGGTGCTGGCGGCGGTACTGACACAAGGGCTGAGCAGGCGGCCGGCCGTTGCTGAAGTTGGTATTGCTATTGGTATCGCCGCTGCTTACTTGTTTGTGTTTGTTCGCATGTCCATCGTTACAGAGCGCAGCCACATCATAGAGTACGGAGTAGTGGCTATTATTATCTTCGAAATACTCCAGGAGCGCGTCAAACAAGGCCGCCGGATCTCGGTACCCGCTTTGTTGGCTATCCTGCTAACCACCTTAGTGGGAGCCATCGATGAATGCATTCAGCTGTTTATCCCCAGTCGCATATTCGATCCCATTGATATATTTTTCAATTTTATTGCTGCGGTGATGGCGGTAACCGCAAGTGTGGCACTGGCTTGGGGACGACGGAAGTGGGGCCCTTCGGGTTAGTACATCGCGATAACATCACTGGGCTAGCCTACAAACTCCAGGAATTCCCAACTTCTGAAAGTGGAATACACCCCAAATAACTCCCGGGGATGGGATCATAACTCAGGACATTCTTACCAATTTCTTCTGAAGAAAAATAACCCCATAAGGCCAAAGATTTGACTGATCGATAAAAGCCCACCGGCTCTTGCTTCCCTACAGAAGTACCCCACACGCTTCCGTTGTATTTACCGGATTCTGATTCCAATTTCCCCAGAAGATCTGTCCGGTCCTTTTCACCGAGCTCGGCAAATGCGTCACCGTAACTTTCTTGAGAGCGTTTATCCAAGTCATTAATACCCGCAATCACTGAAGCTTGTCCTTTTTCGTCGTACAGGTCTGAGAATACGGCGTCGATAAACATATCTACTTTAACTTCCAGTGCACCAGGAGTTTCTGTCTTAGGCAAGAGGGTATCAACTAGGGTGTAGATCAGTTTGGCTTGAAGGTCACTTAAAAATTTCGGCTGCCAATCCAGACGCTCCTGTTGCTGGCAAGACTGCAACAGAGACAATAAAGTAGGCGTTAGTGCAGATGACCCTGTTATCATGGCTGTTTTACGTAGTGCTTCTCTTCTTTTCATGATCTAGAGATTGTTCTTTTTTAATTCAGAAACCGCATGGTTGGCTGCTCGGGCAGTCAGTGCCATATAGGTGAGGCTTGGATTGACACAGGAAGATGAGGTCATACAGGCCCCATCGGTTACAAAAACATTTTTTGCTGCATGAATTTGATTGGTTGCATTCAATACCGAGGTTTTGGGATCATGACCCATCCTAGCCGTTCCCATCTCATGGATTCCATATCCAGGCTCATGCTCATTGTCAAATCCTACTATATCTTTTACTCCTGCCTTCTCAAGCATCTCCACCGCGTCCTCCTGGATCTGTTTGTTGATGGCTTTTTCATTTTCTTTAAACTCACAATCAATAGCCATTGTGGGTTGCCCCCATTTGTCCAGGTTGTCCTTATCCAATGTTACCTTATTCTCATGGTAAGGAAGGCACTCTCCGAATCCCGTTATGAAAAACTCCCAAGGGCCTGGTTTCATCAGGCTGTCCTTGAAATCAGCACCAAAGGATTTTTGATTGGCTCCGGCACTCCAATTCGCTCGGCCTCCTCCACCTTGGTACCCAAATCCTCTTACAAACTTGTCGCTTTTAGTAGCATCATCAATATTTACATATCGTGGGATATAGATACCATTGGGTCTTCTTCCTTTGTAATACTTATCCTCAAATCCCTCAACACTACCCATAGCACCTACTCTATATGTATGGTCCATCAAATTATGGCCTAACTCTCCACTTTCATTTCCCAGGCCATTCTCAAAGCGGCTGGAAGTGGAGTTCATCAGAATCTGAGTGGTACTCAGTGCAGAGGCATTGCAGAAAATTATTTTTGCCGAATATTCGACGTCTTCAGAAGTCTCTGCATCGATGACTCTTACGCCTGTTACTTTGCCCATAGCTTCATCATAGATAATTGATTGGACGATCGAAAAGGGCCGGATGGTGAGATTCCCGGTTAAATGTGCTGCCGGTAAGGTTACGGCATTACTGCTAAAGTAAGCACCATAGGGACAGCCGCGGTCACAACGGTTTCTATACTGACATTTTCCTCGGCCATTTAGCGGTTCCGTAAGATGAGCGGCCCGGCCAATGATCATATGCCTTCCTGGAAAATCCTTTTCTATTCGTTCTTTCACTGCCTTTTCAACGCAATTGAGTTCCATGGGTGGTAAGAAATGGCTGTCTGGCAATTGCGGCAGGCCAAGCGGTTCACCACTTATACCAGCAAACTTCTCTACATATTCATACCAG
>JAOTYN010000127.1 GCA_029861825.1 Cyclobacteriaceae bacterium | reverse complement strand
GTAGGATCGGCCGCGTTGGTGATGGCATTGCCCCCGGCATCATTGCCCTGGGTAAGCACCGCATCCAGATCCTGGATCTCGTTAGTTGGGTCTGCGTCCGCATCGTCCACCAGTGAATTGAGGTCTACCGTTAAGGTACCCCCGGCATCGGTGATGTTTAGGTCCGTCCCGGTTAGATTGGCCCCGGTATTCAGCTCATTAGTAGGATCGGCATCCGCATCGTCGTTGGATTGGCTGTCCACATAATTCTTGGTAGCCAGGTCCTGGGCACCGGTAGGATCAGCCGCGTTGGTAATGGCATTACCCCCGGCATCGGTGCCCTGGGTAAGCACCGCATCCAGATCCTGGATCTCGTTAGTTGGGTCCGCATCGGCATCGTCCACCAGTGAATTGAGGTCTACCGTCAAGGTACCCCCGGCATCGGTGATGTTTAGGTCCGTCCCGGTTAGATTGGCCGCGGTATTCAGCTCATTAGTAGGATCAGTGTCTAATGATGACTTGTCCTCCCATTGCGGGTTTCCTGAGCCATCAGTAGAAAGAACCGCGTTGTTATTTCCGCCACCGTCAATTTTGGCAGTGGTTATCGCATCGTCATTTATCTTAGCGGTGGTGACCGCGTTGGACTGGATAGCCCCGGTGTCTACAGAATTATCCGCAAGTTCCGATGCTTCAACAGCATCTGGACCAATATCATCCTTGGTCAAGCTGTTATCAATTATCTCCGAACTGCCTACCACATCCGGGTTTATTTGAGCGTCGCCGTTTGATGCCAGGTTAATATCTCCTGTTACATTTAAGGATTGCACGGAAACACCATCTCCGATTAGAATCCTCCCACTGCCTCTGGCATTTAATGGGGCAGCGGTATTGGTTACATCCCCCACGAAAACATTGCCTTCGGGCAGCGTACTGGTTTCAAACAGACTGATATTCTCCCAGAACACGGTTCCGGCACCAGTAGTGATCAGTACTTTATTGTTACCGCCACTGGCAATATCGTCGGTAATGACGGAACCATCGGCGATGGTGGTGCTGTTGACAGAATTGGTAGCCAAGTCAGCATTGCTTACCGTGCCGTCGGCTATCTCGTCAGAGGCCACCGCCCCGCTAGCTATTTCATCATTGCCTACGGCATCAGTGCCTATATCGGCGGCACTAATAGTGGCGTCGGCAATTTTGGCACTGGTTACGGCATCATCAGCCAAATCTACGTTCCCCACGGTATTGTCCAATATCTCAACGGTGGTTACCGCCCCGGCAGCTATTTCATCACTATTGACGGCGTCGGTGCCAATGTCGGAATCTGTTATGGTGTTGTCCACAATTTTTGCGGAGGTAATAGTGTTGTCGTTAATAGTGGTGGTCCCGTCGTTGGTCAGGGCAATATCACCGGAAAGTGATCTGGACTGCGCTGCATCGGTAGCATCACCAATCAATATGGTGCCATCAGCCAGGCTATTTCCTAAAAAATTGCCTTTTGGTTCCCATTGAGGATTGCCAGCGGCATCCGTACCCAAAACTGAGTTGCTGTTTCCTTCACTATTTATTTTCTGTGCTGTTACCGCATCGTCGGCCAGGTCAGCCGTTTCCAGTGACCCGTCAGTAACCTTGGCGGAGTTAACGGCATCATCGCGTAAAGTGGGATCGGGATAGGTTCCTTGCAAATCACCACCGGCCACATTGGAGAAAGATCCCAAACCTGTTACCCAGGCGGTGCCCACCCAATGGAAAAACAAGTTAAGGTCGGTATCAAATACGATTAGTCCGTTTTCGACGGTAGACAATGAGCCTGTCATAGCTTGTCGTTGAAGGGTGCTGACACGGGGTAACAATACCCCTTGATTGCCAGAAGGACTGACTAATTCCAGCACGGTATTGGTGTTGGGAGAAGCAGTACCGATCCCCACGGTATTTTGAGCAAATAATCCCTTTTTACACACAAAAAGTGCAAATATTACCAGCACCAAAACCTTTACGCGACCGCCTTTAAGGAATGATTTTTTCATTGTATCTAGGTTTTAGGCCTGAACAGCGCCCTGGAGGGGCTTTACAGACCTCAGAAATAGTATTTTACTCAGATACAAAGTATTGCTTTCCCCCTCCAATAAGAATGTAAAGAGGAACAGAAATTGGCACATGTAAGGTATGATGACATTTGTGCCGGAGTGCCCTGTTTTAGAGGCTATTTTTCACTTTCAGATTGCACCGGGGGCGCCTTCTGAACGGTGTGGTCGGGGGTGGCGTCGGGTTCCACAAAGAACTTTTTCTGTCGCAATAATATAATGACCACTCCAATAAAAATTGAAGAGTCAGCCAGATTAAAAATGGGCCGGAAAAACTCAAAATATTCACCGCCCCAAAGGGGTACCCAATCGGGGAGGTACCCTTGAAAAACCGGGAAATAAAGCATATCTATAACTTGTCCGTGGAACCAGGGGGTAATAGCATCCAAAGGGGCGTTGTTCAAAAAAACGCCATAGAAGATACTATCGACTAAATTTCCAATGGCCCCACCTAAGATAAGCGCCACAGACCATAACAAGCCTTGCGGCACACCTTTCTTCACCAGGAATATAAGGTAATAGCCTATTCCCACCATAGCTAACAGACGGAAAGTGGTGAGCATGAGTTTGCCGTATTGCCAGTCCAGCTTCAACCCAAAGGCCATCCCATTATTTAGAATGTAGTGGATCCGGAACCAGTCTCCGAACACATTGAATTCCGTGTTCAAATCCATATTGTAGTGCACCGCAAGTTTTACCACTTGATCAGTAACCACTACCAATAAGGTCAGAAAAAAGTATTTGCCGTATCTCAAAGAGTTTAGGTTTTAAGCGTTACCTCCTTTTTATAACCAGGGCTAATCAATGCATATCTTTGCTGCAAAACTAATATAAAAGTCACCCCCATAAAAATGCAGGCATCTGCCAAATTAAATACCGGTCTGAAAAATTGGAAATTTTGTGACCCTAAAAGCGGTAACCAGTCGGGAAACTTTCCATAGAAAACCGGGAAATAAAGCATGTCGATAACTTGTCCATGAAACCATGGCGTAATAGCATCTTTGGGGGCGTTATCTAGTATTACTCCATAAAAAGTACTGTCAATCACGTTCCCCAGGGCACCGGCTAAGATCAATGAAAGCGATAGAAGCACATATCGGTGGGTTTTACGCACCGCCAGAAAATATAGGTAGTAGCCTATTCCCACCACGGCCAGTATCCGGAACAGGGTCAACATCAGCTTTCCATAGGGGAAATCAAACTCTAAACCGAAGGCAATTCCCGGATTTAATACATAGTGAAGTCGAAACCACTCTCCCATTACCAGGACCTCCTCTCCCAACTTCATGTTGAGATGCACCATGAGCTTAGTGATCTGGTCTATCAAAGCAATGCCCAGACTCAAAATGTAGAACCTAATGTGACGCATTCCCTATACTTCTATCTTCACTTTCAATTTAATATCGTCCATTTCCAATACCTTGCCATCCTGAATCTTATCTTCTATAGATAAGGACAAAGCTTGAGTTTCTTGGCATATATACTCTGTGTTGGCTTGTAATGCTTCATTGACCAGCTGATCGTTCCGTTCGAAGTGGATAGCAATTTTATCCATTACTTCCAGCCCCAACTCTTTGCGCAAGTTCTGCACCCGATTGATCACATCTCGGGCAATACCCTCTTTCCTTAGATCTTCTGTGATATTCACGTCCAGGGCTACTGTTAGATTGCCCTCATTAGCCACTAGCCAACCCGGAATGTCTTCGGAAATAATCTCTACATCTTCTGCCGTGAGATAAACCGTTTGATCCTGTACATGCACTTCAAGTTGACTACCCTGCTCCAGAACTTGTATTTCATCGTGATGAAAGGCGTTTATCTTGGCACTTAGGTCTTTGACCAGCGGTCCGTATTGTTGCCCCAAACGGCGAAAGTTTGGTTTAACCTTTTTAACCACAATTCCAGCGGTATCATCCACATACTCAATCTCTTTCACGTTTACTTCCCCCTTGATCAAGTCTTCAACTGCTTCGATTTGGTGTTTGACTTTAGAATTTAATATAGGGATCAAAATCCTGGACAATGGTTGTCGCACCTTGATCCTCTGCTTCTTGCGTAAACTATGCACCAATGAACTGATATCCTGGGCTAATTGCATTTTTGCTTCCAACTCCAGATCGATCTTGGATTCGTCAGCCTGGGGGAATTCGCTAAGATGCACCGAAATGTGATTCTCCTTGGCGCTGACCTCGTTGAGATCCCGGTAAAGGTGATCGGCATAGAACGGCGCCACCGGTGAGGCCATCTTAGCCACCGCTTCCAGGCAATTGTACAGTGTTTGATAGGCACATTTCTTGTCCGTTCCCTGGGAGTCGGTTCGATCGAGAGTAGCGGGGTTCCAAAAGCGTTTGCGGTTCAATCGCACATACCAATTGGATAGGTCGTTCACCACAAATTCTTGAATGGCCCGGGTAGCCTTAGTAGGTTCGTACTCCGCATAGGCCACGTCTACCTTTTTGATGAGGCTGTGAAGTTTGGAGATAATCCAGCGGTCGCTCTCATTGGCGGACTCCAGAACCTCGCCCTCCCCAAAAGAGAATTGGTCAATATTTGCATAAAGCGCAAAGAAGGCGTAAGTATTATGCAGGGTTCCGAAGAACCTCCTTTGAACCTCCTCTATACCGGCTATGTCAAATTTTAAGTTGTCCCAGGGATTAGCATTGGTGATCATATACCAGCGTGTGGCGTCCGGGCCGTATTGATCCAGCGTTTTGAAGGGGTCAACGGCATTTCCCAGTCTTTTGGACATTTTATTGCCATTCTTGTCCAAAACCAGTCCGGTAGCAACTACGTTTTTAAAGGCTACCGAGTCAAAAAGCATCCCGGCTATAGCATGCAAGGTAAAGAACCATCCACGGGTTTGGTCTACGCCCTCGCTGATGTAATCGGCTGGATAGTTATTCTTAAAAACTTCCTGGTTTTCGAAGGGGTAGTGCCATTGTGCATAAGGCATGGCCCCTGAATCGAACCATACATCTATCAGATCTTTCTCCCGGAACATTTTCTCGCCCTGCTCACTGACCAGTATTACTTCGTCCACATAGGGTCGATGCAAATCGAAATCGTCCTGGAGCTCTTGATCCATGAATCCCTTAGCCACAGACTCTTTCACCGCTTCTTTGAGTTCTTGCATAGAACCTATACAGCGCTCTTCCTGGCTGTTTTCCGTGCGCCAAATCGGCAATGGTGTCCCCCAAAAACGGGAACGGCTCAAGTTCCAATCCACCAAATTCTCCAACCAATTACCGAAACGACCTGTACCGGTGGAGGCCGGCTTCCAATTAATGGTGTTGTTCAGTTCTACTAAGCGCTCCTTAAACGAAGTTGTCCTGATGAACCAACTATCCAGGGGATAGTAGAGTACGGGTTTGTCAGTACGCCAACAATGGGGATATGAGTGTTCATACTTCTCTACTTTAAACGCCTTATTGTCCTCCTTTAATTTTATAGAGATCAACACGTCTGTAGAGCGATAACCGGGATCATTTTCATCCTGATCCTCATAGTTCTTTACAAACATGCCTGCGAAGTCGGTAATCTCTTCCACGAAGCGACCTTTTTTGTCTACTATGGGTACATCGTTACCGTCGGCATCCTTGACGGTGACGCCAGGTATACCGTACTGAGTACAGGTGCGGTAGTCATCGGTTCCAAAAGTTTTGGAAATATGCACAATGCCCGTGCCTTCTTCCGTAGTTACAAAATCACCGGCCACCACTGTGAAAGCCGGCTTTGGTAGCGGTATATAAGGCATTAACTGAAGATAGTCCACACCTTCGAGGTTCGACCCCTTAAATTCTTTAACCACTTCAAAAGGTATGTGTTTATCTCCGGGCTGATAGCTCCCCATGCTGGCCTCTGACTCTTTGAAATAGAGATTGAGCAGGTCTTTGGCCAAGACCAATTGCGTGGGCTTGAAGGTATAGGGGTTGAAGGTGTTGACCAGGATATAGGAAATGCGGCTGCCAATGGCCAAGGCGCTATTCGCAGGCAAGGTCCAGGGAGTGGTTGTCCATGCCAGTATATAGACGGGGACATCTGGATTGTGGTCGAACAGAAACTCAGATTTTTGGTTTCGCTCCACCTCAAACTGGGCCACGATAGAAGTGTCCTTCACCATGCGGTAACAACCGGGCTGATTCAATTCATGAGAACTGAGGCCGGTCCCAGCAGCCGGTGAATATGGCTGAATGGTATAACCCTTGTAAAGTAATCCCTGATCATAAAACATCTTCAGCAGGTGCCAAACGGATTCCATATAAGGACGTTCGAAGGTGATATAAGGATTATCAAGATCCACCCAGTACCCCATACGTTCTGTAAGCAGATCCCACTCATCTTTATATTTCATCACTGCTTCCCGGCACTTTTCATTGTACTCGGCCACACTGATCTTATTACCGATGTCGTCCTTGGTGATACCCAATTGCTTCTCTACTTGAAGTTCTACCGGTAAACCGTGAGTATCCCACCCGCCTTTGCGCTCCACCTGAAATCCCTTTAAGGTTTTGTAACGACAGAAAATGTCTTTGATGGTGCGCGCCATTATGTGGTGAATACCAGGAGTCCCATTAGCACTGGGAGGACCTTCGTAGAAAATGAACGGTCGCTTTCCCTGCCGAGACTGCACAGATTTTCCAAAAACCTTCTGGTCTTTCCAAAAAGCCAGGATGTCTTTACCTATTTGGGCGTAGTCGATCTTTTTGTATTCCCGATATTTCAAACTATGGCTGTTTATTAAGAGCCCAATTTTTGCTCTTCTTGGTATATGCCGTGATTTCCCTTATCTAACCTGATCAAGTCCATGTCAATCTCCTGATCATTTTCTTCATTATAAAATTCATCGTACTGCTCAATCAGGGTATGTCTGTTTCTTCGTCGCTTACCGCTATCGAATATCAACAGTAGTGCCGGCAGCACTATGAGATTGGTGAACATAGCTACTATCAAAGTCGTGCTGGCCAAAATTCCCAAGGCCACCGTTCCTCCAAACTCTGAACCGGCAAAGATAACAAATCCCGCAAATAATACGATGGAGGTATACATCATACTGGGTCCTGTTTCACGTATGCTTTTACTTATGGCAATAGGCACAAAAAAACTGTTGGAGAAAAGCTCCTGCCGATATTTGGCCAGGAAATGAATACTATCGTCCACGGATATGCCAAAGGCTATGCTAAATATCAGGGCAGTGCTGGGCTTTAACGGTATATTCAGGAATCCCATGATACCTGCTGTAAGTACCAAAGGGATCATATTGGGGATGATAGAGATCAGGATCATGCGGACATTGGCAAATAATAAAGCCATGATAACGGCAATGATCAAGAAGGCCAGCAGCAAACTATACCTTAAATTTTTCACTAAAAACTGATTCCCCTTGATAAAGAGCAGAGTGGTTCCGGTGAAGCGAGCCTCAACCTCGGTATCCCCAAACAACTCCTGTATCTTCGGCTCCAAGCTTTGATGCACCAGCGAATCCATGCGATTCGACCCGATATCAGCTACCTTCATGGATAGGCGCATCTTTTGGCCGCTAGAGTCCACCAAAGCAGACAACAAATCTTCGCTCTCCTGCTGATTGCGCAGATAACGTTGCAGAAAATTTTTGTCTTGGTTATTGGGTAGATCATAAAAAGAGGGCTTATTGTTGTAAAAAGCCTGCCGGGAAGCCTTTAAGAAATTAGTGATGGAAAGTGTAGAAGAAACATGAGGGCTTTCGGCTACAAAAGTCTCGAACTGATCAACCTTCCTCAAAAAGGACAGCTGGCTCACCCCTCTTTTTTTGCCGGTATCCAATACCAATTCCAGAGGCATGATCCCTTTGAAATTCTCTTCAAAGAAATTGAGATCCTGCCATACCCGGCTTCCCTTAGGAATATCGTCGGCCATAAACGACACTGAATCCAGCCTTAGTAAGCCCACTACTGAGATCCCGATTACCACCACACTAACCACCACAATGGAGTACTTTTTGCGGTGGACCAGCAGATCGAATGTGGTAAGCACCCGATCGAGAACCTTTAAATTAAGATGGCGAAGCTGGCGGGGACTAGGCGCCGGCAAATAACTGAACACCGCTGGTATCAAGATGATGCTAACCAAAAAAGTGGCTAGTATGTTAATTCCCGCCACCGTGCCAAACTCCTTAAGTATGGTGATATCGGTAAAGGCCAGAACCCCAAACCCCACAGCGGTAGTGAAATTAGTGATCAGGGTCACAATCCCTATGCGGCGTACCACCCGGCTCAATGCCAACATCTTAATGCCGTGTTGCTCATATTCCTGATGGTACTTGTTCAGCAGGTAAATACAATTGGGGATACCGATCACCACAATAATCGGAGGCAGCAACCCGGTAAGCAGGGTGATCTTGTAGTCAAATAAAGCCAGGGTGCCCATGGTCCAGATTACCATTACCCCAATCACAATCATGGGGAAGACTACGGCATTCCAGGATCTGAAAAAGATAAAAAGGATAAGAGCAGTGACCAGTGCCGACAACCATAAAAAAAGATCCAATTCTTCTTTGACTTTGGCGGCTAAAAAACTGCGCAAATATGGTAGCCCGCCCACATGCAATTGTATACCGGTCTTGTCGGTATATAGATCCGCCGCATGCATAATGTCCCCTACAACGGTTTGTCTCCTTTCCGTTTGGATCACTTGGTCATCGAGGGTGACCAGCATTAGCATAGCGCCGTTTTCAGGGTTGATCAACTGGTCGCTGTAAAGGCGCTGCTCTTGGATAATTTGCATTAAGCTGTCCAACTCCCGTTGCGAGTCGGGTATTACAGGAAATACAGGCTCGGCCTTGAAGCTCTTGCTTTCAGTATTCTTTTGCAGTCGGTGAATGTTTGGTACGCTGATAAGGCCGGTAACCCCGGGTATGTTCTCCACATAGTCGCTGAGAAACTTAAACCTTTTGAAATTAATGGATTGATACACGGCGCTATCGGCTACACCGATCACTACCAGATTGCCATCTTCACCAAATGTCTGTTTGAAGTACTCGAAATACTGCATATCCGGATCTTTTTCCGGCACTACCTTGGCAAAGTCGTACGACAACTCCGTTTTTTGCATTTGATGGGCCATGAATACGGTGATCAACCCCACCCCGATGATCAGGAATAAACGGAACTTAATGACAATATGCGCGAGCTTGGTCCACATTTTGAATCAGCCATAAAGCTAATGATTTTACTGGGGTTTGAAGTGCAGAAATGAGATAAATCAGGTAGGGAAGCCCTATCGGAAATTCATCAAAATCAGGACATTATTTAGAAAATGACCTTTGCATAACGACCACACTTTTACCAATTAAACTTATCGCAAAAATCAAGCCATTGAAGTTGATCTGGCTATTGAAACTCAACAGGGGCCTTGATTTGTTCACCATCCCTATCTACCACGACCGTGGTAGTATCACCGGATTCAAATTTGGACAGGGCCTTCATATAGCTCATCATGTCGTTAACGGGCAGCTCGCCCAGTTGCACGACTACATCTCCCTTGAGCAAACCCGCCTGGGAAGCTGGTTTGCCATCAGTAACCCCATCGATGCGCATACCTTCCCCGTCAAACAAATAATCCGGGACCACACCCAGGGTAACTTTAAATCGGGGAGTATCCTGTGATTCGTCTTTGGTTTTAGTAAAGGCCAGTTTCTCTGAAGCATCTAGCTGATTGATCAATCTTTCAATGAGATCTGCCACCGACAACATGCCTTGGTAGTTCAGTTTTTCAAAGTCATCGCCGGGCTTATGATAATCTTCATGTTGA
>JAOTYN010000543.1 GCA_029861825.1 Cyclobacteriaceae bacterium | reverse complement strand
TATGCCGCTATGTGGCAGCACCGTCGTTATCCTTGGAAGGTAGAAAGTGGAGGCTCTGGATCAGGTGTCCACAAGTCCACTGACGGAGGAGCAACCTGGGAAGAGCTTTCCGAAGGATTACCCGAAGCCATGGGCAAGATCGGTATTTCGGTTTCTAGAGCCAATCCGCAAAGGGTATATGCGGTAATAGAAGCAGAAGGTGAAAAAGGTGGGGTTTATCGCTCGGATGATGGGGGAAAGAAGTGGGCCCAAACCAGCACCGACCGGATAACCATCGCCCGGGCCTGGTACTACATAGAGATCTTTGCCGATCCGGTAGATGAAGAAACGGTTTACGTATTGAATGCGCCATTTTTAAAGTCGATTGACGGCGGTAAGACCTTTACTCCCATCCCGGTGCCTCATGGCGATACTCATGATCATTGGATCAATCCCAACAACAACCAGGTAATGATCAACGCTAATGACGGGGGTGGATGTATCTCCTTCAACGGAGGTCGCACCTGGTCGTCCCAACAAAACCAACCCACAGCCCAATTTTACCGGGTAATCACCGACCATCAGTTTCCCTATTATGTTTACGGAGGTCAACAGGACAATTCATCCATGGCCATTGCCAGTCGTACCAACTTCATCGGGATAGGTTGGAAAGATTGGTTTGCCGCCGCTGGAGGGGAGAGTGCCTACCTGGCCTTTGATCCGGAAAACCCAGAGGTACTCTATGGCTCTTCGATACAGGGTTTCATTACTCGTTATCATGTTAAAACTGAAGACAACAAATCAATCCAAGTGTATCCTGAGCTAGCTTTAGGCATGGCACCCAAGGATATGAAATACCGGTACAATTGGAACCCACCCTTGGTTGCAAATCCCTTAGGGCCTTCTACAATGTACTTCGGTGCTCAAAAAGTTTTGAAGACAATCGATGAAGGCACCAGCTGGGAAGAGATCAGCCCGGACCTGACACGTAATCAAATAGAGAGACAAGGGAAGGGTGGCGGCCCGTTTACTAATGAAGCAGCGGGAGGAGAGAACTATAATACCATCATGTATATCACTCCATCCACTCATGAAAGTGGCACTATTTGGGTAGGTACCGATGATGGCTTGGTGCACTTGACCAGGGATGAGGGCAAAAACTGGCATGCAGTTACCCCAGAAGGCCTGCCGGAGATGATCATCAACAGCATCGAAATTTCTCCTCACGATCCGGCAACTGCATATATTGTAGGTATACGCTACAAATTTGATGATCACCAACCTTATATTTACAAAACCGACAATTACGGTCAATCCTGGATCCCCATAGTCAATGGAATTGGTTCGGAGGACTTTGTGCGGGCGGTAAGGGAAGACCCTCATACCGAAGGCATCTTATATGCTGGTACTGAACGGGGCCTTTATATTTCCTTTGATCAGGGCCGGATTTGGCATAAACTTCAATTAAATCTTCCTGCAGTCCCTATTAATGATCTGATCATTCAGGATAATGATCTGGTGGCTGCTACTGCAGGTCGGGGTTTTTGGATCTTAGAAGATCTGGGTGCAATTCAGCAGAGCAAGGGTGTATTTCCAACCGATAAACCTCGATTATTCCAACCTAAGCAGACGGTGAAATTTACAGCTGGCGGATTTGCCAGTATTCGTTTTCCTAATATGGGGCAGAACCCCATGAACGGAGTGTTGATCGATTATTATCTGCCCGAGGATATGGACTCCATGGAGGTACGCCTGGAAGTGTTGGACCCTTCCGATAAGCCGATCAAAACCTATACAAATGAAAAGGATGATGCTTTTAAGCCCTATCCGGGGGGACCGCCGCCGCCAGATCAGCTTCCTTCCAAAAAGGGATTGAATCGATATGCCTGGGATTTTAGAACTGATCGATTACCAAACATTCCCGGTGAATATATTATGGGGGATTACCGGGGGCACCAAGTAGCGCCTGGAACTTATAAACTCAAACTGGTAGCTGAAGATGATTCAATGATGTCTCAGGTGCAAGTAATTCCTGACCCTCGACTAAAATCTACAAAGGAGGATTTCGACAATCAGCAGCAGATGTTAGGAGAGATAGACCAACTGATAGAGGATATTCACCAATCAATCAACAAAATGCGTAAGGTAAAAGAGCAAATGGGGCAATGGAATAAACACCTAAAAGAGAAAAAGGAGCTGGACACCTTGATCCATTTAGGTGATACTATTATGGCTCATATCATTGATTGGGAGAAGAACCTATTGGAGACCAAACATCAAACACAGCAGGACGTGGTTAATTTTGAAAGCAGATTGAGTGCTGAATTTATGTTTTTGAAAAATTATATTGACAGCCATGATCCACAAATTACTGCAGGAGCCAGAGAGCGTTTCCAAGATTTGAAAAAAGAATGGGAAGCTCAAAAGTTGGTGCTACACCAATTGATCAATAACGAGGTGGCTAATTACAATAAACTTTACCGGGAAAAAGAAGTACCGGCTGTGGTATTGGACTAACAATCTACTACTAAGTAGCTAAAATTGGTTAATCACGGTGATGCCGTTGGTTTCAAAGCGATCCATATGAGATAAGGCCTGCATCGACTCCTCTAAACTAATGGTTTTGCCAATCAATTTTTCGGGCTGTAATTGTTTTG
>JAOTYN010000126.1 GCA_029861825.1 Cyclobacteriaceae bacterium | reverse complement strand
TCCATCCAGCCAGTCCCTTTTATTGGAAGGGCGACTAAATCCCGTAGATAGGTCTATATCGAATTTGGTGCGTCCGGATTTGCCCGATTTAGTGGTAATGATCACCACACCGTTGGCTGCCCGAGAACCGTAAATTGCTGCCGCAGAAGCGTCCTTGAGCACCTCAATGGACTCAACATCATTGAAGTTGAGGTCGGACAAAGGGTTGGTCGGTTGATTGTTGGTAATACTGACATTCTGGGTAGTAATGGGCACTCCATCCACCACAAACAATGGTTGATTGCTAGCGGTTACCGACGACGATCCCCTAACCCTCATCTTTACCGCTTGGCCAGGCTTCCCGCTTCCTTGTTGAATGAATACACCGGCAGTACGTCCCTGTAAGGTGGTCTCAATACTATTCAAAGGAATGCTTTCGATGTCCTTGCCCGACACCTTGGCAATATTACCGGTGAGGTCTCTTTTTATCTGGGTTCCGTAGCCAACTACGATTACTTCGGAAAGTTCCGTTACATCAGCCCGCATTTGTACGTCAATTACCGTTTGATTGCCTATAGCAACTTCTTGGGTGAGTAATCCAATAAAAGAGAAGACCAAGGAACCCCCATCTTGGGGTATTTGCATGCGGTAATTACCATCAACGTCGGTCACCGAACCTGTGGTAGTGCCTTTTAGAATCACATTAACCGCAGGTAGGGCCGAACCGTCCTCCGCTGAAATGACTTTTCCGGAAACCGTTCTGGTTTGAGCCAGCAACATATTTCCTTGCCAAAGCATCAGCAGAGCCATAACAAAGAGTATTCGTTTTTTCATAAATGTTAGCTTTAGTGTACATATGAGATGAAATACAATTCCCGGCTATGAGTCGTGAAACAGACTTCTGAGAACTGTAATACACTAAAGTTGCCCATTATAAGCAGGGCAAAGTATCCCTATCATCAGGGGAATTTTTGGGGTTGATAAATCCCCCACTTAAGGTTAAAAGGTTTTAAAAACCCTTTCCTTTTATGGGTTATGATCGATTAACTTTAAAAATGGTGAACGTCTAACATCAATTAATCAAAGTCATTTACGAATTCATTTCCCCTAAAATCGTTGACATCGGCATGTTGGATATTGGATCCGTAAATGTTATTGATTAAGTCTATCACCTGATTTGACATTAAGGCACTGCCACGTCGATTTAAGGTGAGACCATCTGCAGAAAAAATGCCGGTTCTAGCGAAGTCATAACTGTGGATGACTCCATCTGTAGCGATACCTTCCGTCGCCCAACGGCTAAAAATTTGCTGACAGTCCAATAGATGAACACGGTTGTTGGTAACTATCAACTCTGAAATTATCTCATTGAACTCCTGAATTGATTCTTGAATTTTGACGATATCCTGCTCAGTAAAAAACAAGGATTTATGTAGGGGCGAGAAAGTTCCAAATCCATCTCCCTTAGCAGTCGGCAATTGGGGCACAGACCACAGCACATATTCACCATCTTCCATTTGCCGGTATTTCGGCAACAGACTTCCGTCATCCAGCAAAATCTCAGGCAAAGTGGGGTCCTCCACTACTACCTTCCATAAGTTTGGCGGATCATCCGAGAAAAATTGAATTACCGGCCTTGGTGTTTCAGCAGTGGCATTATAGCGAGTTACCTGTAGGTTATAGTCTCGATAAAAAGCCTGAAGTAAGCCCGCTTCATTAACGTTAATGGGTGCTATGGGAGAAATCGAATTAAAAAAAGGGAAGGCGGTTACATCCGGGATGTTGGTGATGATTATTTGTGCATCCGTTTTTGTAATCAAATCTTCCATAATTTGTTCCAGGCTGGACCTAAATAGTTCAACTGGGGTCAGGTCCGCGGGACCTAGCTGATCAGGATCTCCATTTTCATCTCCAGTTAATCCGTTTACAGCATAAGGAAGGATATCGTCCCAGCCCATTTCTAAGAATAGCAGGGTGGGATTATATTCTAATAATTCGTCTATAAGGGTTGACGTACCTGGTATTGAAGCAAACCTGTTATAATATGGATTGGCAGATAATGCAGGATTCATCACCTGATTGCTTCGAAGATTGGGAACACTAAAGTTAGAGATGGCCGGCCCTGTATACAATTCCGGCATCTCTCCAGAGTGGGTATCTTTAAAAGGCTGCGAACTGCCCGGGTCAATGAACTTAATAAAATATTTCCCTCTGGTATCAACAGCACTGGCAGCTGGATTATATCCATTTAAGCTGTTTATCCCTGGTTGCTGAAACACAACAGATTCGGGACTTGTTTGGTTAATCTGATTTACTAAAATGGCCCCCACTGAGTGGCTCTGTCCCTCCATATAGAGGGCTCCATCCATAAATCCAGCAGATTGGCTGCCCCCCAACACTGCTATACGCCCAAAGTCGGCGGTTCCAGCATCAAGTATGGAGGGGGGAAGTGGTTCCGGCAATTCATAACTACATGATATGCTTAAGTAAACCAGGGCCGATATAAACAGCTTCGAATTGTACATATCAATAGAACATGGGATCATAGGTAATTTGAACATAGGGTAACGCCCCTATTCTGGGACCACCAAATGTATTGGCGTAATATTCATTACCCAAGTTGGACATTCCGAACTTTAAAAGTGAATTAATAGTAGGCAAACGCAAATTAAGTTGAACGTCCATGTTAAAGTAGTCCTCTACCCGGCCATCACCGAAATTACTTTCCCAATCGTAGGAAGATCGTGTCCTTAAATTCACTTTAAACCCCATATTTGGGGTTATGTTATTGTGTCCTAAGGTGTAATTGATTTTAAGTTTGGGAGTGTTGAATCCAGGGATAATAGGATCCGAGGGATCGCTATCCAAGGCTGCCCAAGCACCGTTAATTCCTACTATGAAACCACCTGTGGAAGTAAAGTCTATGTTTACGGATATTCCCTGAGAACGTACGGTTTCCCGAGCATTATTGTAGATGAAAAACACTTCTCGTTCGGTGGAGTTGTTAATTTGCCGTGCGGCCAGGAACATATCTTGAAGCGGACTCGTCTTAGGCTTTACCAACCTTACAATACCAATAAAATCCTGGTAGGTATTGTGATAATAGGTGAAGTCTATCAACAGTTTGTTATTCGCTAATACGCTTTTATAACCAAATTCGATGGTGCGTATCTGTTCGGGTTTTATCTCGTTGATTTGAGAATCGGAAACTAAGCCAGACTCCAATATTGAAAGATTCAGCAGCTCGGCTTGTTCCTGGTTGAACCTTAACGGATTCACCTCAGGATCGGGATTTGTGTTTAACGCAACCGACTGATTGAATTTGTCTACTGTTTGTTGGAAAAAGGCGTTCCCTGCTAAATTTAGGGGACTGATTAATGGCCACAAGCCACCGATTAACTGAGCACTTCCCAGGTTTTGATTTGTAAAAGTCTCTCTTAAGTTTGGGAAACGGAAACCCGTTTGGAATGATAATCTGAAGTTATGATCTTTTTTAAACCTGTAAAGAAATGAAGCTCTGGGAGTAAATCTTGGATCAAAATTCTCATTCTTATCCACCCTGGCAGATGCGGTAATCTGTAACTTATCTGTTAGCAATTTTCGCCTTATTTGAAGAAATCCACCGTATTCAGACATGGTAATATCATTCCCTGCGGAATCTGGAAATAGGATCCCAGATGATTCAGGGTCGAAAAAACGGTAATTTGCTCCTAGAGAGACACTCCAATAATCCCAGAGTTCAGCAAAGTCATAGCTGCCATCGATATGATACAGTACGGTATTGTCTTTAAAACCGGCACCTTCTTCAAAGCCCCGGGTGCTGATAATTTCGTTACGTTTAATATTAAATGGCTCGGTTCCAGGTTCCAGTCTGTCTTCAGCTGGAGATGTGAGTTGCAAGTCACTATCGGCGGTAGCCCTGGCGACTTCATGATCTCCTGGGGTAATTCCCCTGGAAATAAGCAATCCTGTAAATGCGGCCTCATATACCTTAAACCAGTCCTCGTCACTTCGTGCTGCTCTCATCAATTGCAAGGCTAGGAATCTGCCATCAAAGGAATCACCGGTTTTTTGCTGGGTGGCATAACCACGTAGATTGAATCGGCTACCCTGTAATTCCACTTTACCCTGAAATAATTGAAAGTTTCTTAAAAAAAGTCTGTTATCGCCCGTATAAAAGGTATTTCCTTTTGCAAAATTTCCTTGAACAATGCCCTGAAGATTTTCATTTATTTTATAATGAATGGCTCCGCTTATTTTATAATTTGTAAAATCATAATCAAAGAGATCTTCTTCCGCATAACCCGTCCTGGTAACGGTCAGGTTGGAACCGAATGGTCCAATTGGCAAATCGGCCTGGACTTCATCCCCGTAGCTATTGACCCCATTATAACCCGGAACATCCGAATGTCTCTCAAACCGCTCTCCTACTCCTATATTATCAAAATTATTTGCTGCCCAATCATTGGCTGAAATAACTGACAGATTTGTTTTAAAGGCAAGCTTAGGGCTTACAGCTTTGGCGTATCGTACAGAGAAATCGTACACTCCACTACCTCCTAGGTCAAAAAAATCCTTGCCTCCCCCTCCTTCCGGAAATCTGTTTGCTGCAAGTTTTAGGGTACCACTTAGTCCTTGAAAAAGGAAAGGATCCTTACTTTTCATAAAAAGAATCCCGTTAAAGACATTAAGACCATACTGGGCGGAAGTAGGGCCAGGAATTAGCTCAATACTTTCAATATCTAACTCGGAGACCCCTGCAAAATTTCCCATGGCAAAGCCAAAACCAGGGGCCTGATTGTCCATACCGTCCACCATTTGAGTGAATCGTACATTGCCGGTAGCATTAAAGCCCCTAGCATTTATTGATTGAAACTGCATGCTTTGGGTAGCTACATCCACGTCCTTAAGTCCGGCAATGGCGTCGTAAAAATCAAATGAGGGTGCTAACTGTAATTCTTTAACGTCCAATTTTTCGATTGAATAATCTGCCCGTAAAATGTCTTGTTCTATCTTTTCTCCCTGGATAATTATTTCTTTTAAGCCTAAGGAGGTTGCGCCAAGAATAATCTCTAAATCTTTGGTATCCCGGGAATCAATAACCAATCTTTTATTCTCATACCCCAATGAAGATACCTCCAGCACCACCGGTAATACATCATTGAAGAATAGTTGAAAAGCACCATTCTTGTCGGAGGTTGTACCCACTGGCCTTTGTTCCCTTTGTAACTGATGTATAATCACGTTGACATTTTTCAATGGATTGGATTTGTCATCATAAACAGATCCGAATATTCGGATTATCTGTGATCTCACACCATCGCCGGATTCATTTCTGGGGTTTAACTCCACATTTTGATAAACACCTGAATTCACGATCAGGTACGCCGTTTGAAATTCAGCATGCCTCAACTGCAAAATAATGGGGAACTTGTTTGGCACACTTAAAGCAAATTCCCCATTATCGTTGGTAAAGACAGTAAACTGTTGGCCTTTAATGCCCACTTGGGCATCAGATATTGCCTTATTTTGTGAAGAGCTTTGGATTCTCCCACTTATGGAAATGTTACTTTGACTATGGAGTGTTAATCCACATAAGGAAAGGACCAGCCAAAAACCAAAAGACTTTACTAAAATTACCTTCAATGATCTTTTTTCAATTAGCATTTACATCGGTACGGTAAGTTCAGATGCATTATGCTGTAAGTTTAGAAGTGTTATATAGCTTTTGACTGTATGGCTATTGCTTGCAAGAAATATTGATTGTTTGCAACCAGTACTACGGGTGTACCTTGAGAACCCACAGTAATTAATTTCATATCTTTAGCATCATGGGGTGCAAAAAAACCACTTTCAGTTAGAGGCACTGCTTTAAAATTACCTTTACTGTCGCCCTTTAGGAAAAGTCCCATACCGGCATCATTCCGAGGTGTTTCAATTTCTGAAGCGTACAAATTGCCACTTAACAGCAAATCGATGTGTCCGTCATGGTCAAAATCCGCTACCAAAATATTGTTAATGCTGCTTACCTGTGCCTCTATAGGCAGTGACCTTATCTTGAATTGCCCATTACCCTGATTTTCCAGGTAACATGATGAAAATGTCTGCGCCTGATAGTGGACAGCGTTGTCTAGGTATTCCCCGTAAATGTCCGTTAAACTGGCCTCCCCAAACTCCTCAAAGGTAGGATACTTCTCAGATAACATGGGTACTTGTTGACTTGAACAAGAACGGCCCCGTACGGGATAAGTTTCACCATGTTCATAATAACTTAGTACAATGTCGTAACTTCCATTATCATCAAAATCGTTGTAATACACCTCAAAGGGCTCCTCTTCAGATGCTTTATATTTGTAATTCAGGCCCAGGTTTCCAACCACCAGGTCTTCATCACCATCATTGTCAAAATCTTTGGACACTATACTGTAGTACCAACCGTTACTTTGGGCCAGGGCTGTGGAAGGGGTAACATTTTTAAATGTTTCTCCTTGGTTTTGAAAGATGGTCACCGGCATCCACTCACCAACCAAAACGATGTCGATGGCGCCGTCGCTGTTATAATCGGTCCATACCGCCGCTGTTACCAGCCCAGCATTTTGTAGTTCCGGAGCCATCTTGGCAGTAACATCAGTAAACGATCCGCCCTCATTTCTCAAAAGGTAGCTAGCAGCGGGAAGGGGGTAATGACCTGGAACAAGCCTACCACCAACAAAAAGATCCAAATCACCATCCAGGTCATAATCGTAGGGGACTACACAGGATCCACTGGTAAGCATCTCAGGGAGCTTGTCCTTTGCTTTCGAAAACCTTCCAAAGCCGTCATTTAGATAAAGCCTGTCTTGCAATTGCGGGGCATCTTTGTCGAATTCATTGCCACCACTGACCACATAAAGATCGCTGTCACCATCACTGTCAGAGTCAAAAAACAGCGCGGCGATATCTTCAAAATCTTTTTGCTCTTCCCAGAATTCCAATTGTTTGCGACTAAAAGATCCATCTCTTTGTTGGATGAATAAACTTCCAGGCAAGCCAGCAGCACCGCCTATATAGAAATCATCAAGTCCATCACCTGTAACATCACCGGTGGCTAAACCCGGTCCGAAATTGGACATTTTATGAGGGAGTAGGATTTCTTTAGTATAGTCGTTATAGTTGTTTTCTTTATGGCGATACCGAAGGTTTAGTTGATTGGTGACCTCTGCAAACAATTTTGGCGCGGACTGTTTTTTTTCAGGTATTTTCTCAGCCTGTTGTCCTTTAATAATTACTAAAGACTGATTAGCCTTTACCCCGGTTAGAGCCTGATATTGTCCATCCGGCCATAGTATAGCCACCGAATCTGCTTGCGGATTTGGCCCCAAACCGAAATGCAACCAATCCTCACTTTTAGACATGTACCCGCGGGCATTCCCCAACTCCCCGAGTTGCCAAATTTGCTTTTCCCTCAGCAACTTTACTCTGGCACCGACCACGGGGCTTCCAACAGAATCTACTAATTTAAATCGTAAATAATTATTTGGCTGCTGATCTGAGGTATTGTTTCTATAAACAAATGCGTAGTCATCCATATTGTTGACTACCAAATCCAGGTCGCCATCCAAATCCAAATCTGCATAGGCCGATCCAAAACTGAAGGTGGGTGTTTGCAAGCCCCAATCCTCAGACATATTCGAGAAGGTAAGATCTCCGTTATTCTTAAATGCATAATTGGGTATCAAATCCGACGGGGCCAGTTCCACGAAGTCCATAACATTAATAACTTCCTGCAATTCTTTACCGGTATTTTCCGCCACCACCTCCAGACTATCAAGACGATCCGTAATAATTTGTTCCAAATCACTGTACCTCTGATTCCTTTTTATTCCATTGGTTACCACCAGATCTTTCCAGCCATCATTGTCAAAATCCGCCCACAGGGGACCCCAACTCCAGTCACTGTTGGAGACGCCTCCCAATTGAGCTAATTCGCTAAAGGTTCCATTACCATTATTACGTTGCAGGGTATTAAACATGTACTGATAGTGCCAACCGTTGTTCACAATCCGCCAGAAGTCTTTGGGATTCATCCCGCCCATGTTGGTTTTTATTCTTTTATGGTCTTCTGCAACCATATCTACTACTATGAGATCTAATAGCCCATCATTGTTGTAGTCCGCAACATCCGACCCCATGCTGAAATTGGAAATATGCTTCACGCCCTGGTTAAGCTGATCGTCAAAGGTTCCGTTTGCTTGATTGATGTAGAGATGATCGGGGCGGTCAAAATCATTCGCCACATACAAGTCCATCCAGCCATCGTCGTTAAAGTCCCCAATAGAAGCGGACAGGCCATATGCGAGGTTTAATAACCCGGCTTCCAAGGTGACGTCTTGAAATTTTCCATTGCCTTTATTCCAATAAAACCTATCGGAATACACCACGGTCTTAGTATTTAATCGATTGGGAACTTCGCCGGTTCTTTTACCTAAACTTGGGGGTTGATTTACCAAATACATGTCCAAAAAGCCGTCCCTGTCGGCATCAAAGAAGGTGGCCTGGACTGAAAATCCTCGATCGGAAATACCAAAGGAGGCAGCTTGTTCGGTGAAAGTAAGATCCCCATTATTAATATAAAGCAAGTTCTCACTCAATTGTGGATTTTCCTGAACACTGCGACAAACATAAATGTCCATGAATCCGTCGTTATTGATATCCACCATGGTGACTCCGGTGGACCATCTTTCATCCGATAATATACCGGCCTGTTCAGTAATGTCTTGGAATTGCAAATTCCCCTGGTTAAGGTATAATCGATCCGAGACTTGATTGCCCGCAAAAAAGATGTCCGGTAAGCTGTCATTGTTGATATCTGCAATACCCACACCGGCTCCCGCCACAAACATGTCATTGGTTAAATGATTATGCTCCTCATCCTCTATTACCATATTTTGAAACTCGATACCCGTTTGTGCTGGTGATAACAGGCTAAAAAGTGTTTCGGGACTGATGATGGGAGTAGGTTCTTTACAAGATTGGCCTATAACAGCCAAAAGCATTAGCACAAAACAACGAATTGAGATCTGACCACTCATTACTCTAAAGAAGTTAATTGACTTTCACGCTCCGTTATTCCGGGAATATGTTCGATAGCTTGCAGCCAATATTGATTGTTGGCTACCAATACCACCCGCTTCTTAGTATTTCCTTTTCCTACCATAATCATCTTCATATCCTTGGCATCATGAGGAGCGAAAAACCCACTTTCAGATAATGGGACAGGATCAAAGTTTCCTTTGCCATCTCCGGTTAAAAGCAGTCCCATTCCAGCGTCATTACGAGGTGTTTCTATTTCGGCAGCATAAAGGTTTCCTGAAATCAACAGATCCAAGTGGCTATCACCATTGAAATCTTCCACAAGGATGTTATTTATCGATGAGAATTGAGCCTCATTTGACAATGGTACTACCTTAAAGCTACCATCTCCTAAATTCTCGATATAACTAGAAGCAAAGGTCTTAGCCTCATATTGCAAGGCCTCGTCTAACTGGGCACCATACACATCTTCAAGATTTGCTTCACCAAAGGACTCGAATGTGGGGAATTGTTGCTTGAGGCCTGCGATTTGATCCGTTGAACAGGATTTTCCCCGTAAGGGGTAAAGCTCCCCGTGCTCGTGATAACCTAGAACAATGTCTAATTGACCATTCCCATCGAAATCATGGCTGAAGACCACAAAAGGTTCCTCCTGGGAGGCTTTGTACTTGTAATTGAGCCCCAAGTTTCCAGCTACAAAATCCTGGTCGCCGTCATTATCAAAATCATGGGCTGCAATACTGTAATACCAGCCGGCGGTATTCTCCAAACCTGACCCCTGGGTTATGTTTTTAAAAACACCCTGATTATTTTCAAATAAAGTTACTAGCATCCACTCCCC
>JAOTYN010000542.1 GCA_029861825.1 Cyclobacteriaceae bacterium | reverse complement strand
GTTTTCCGTGGGGAACTCGCTGATTTTTCAACACACCTTTTTCAATATGCAGGCTATTGATGTAGATTACGTCCATATCTAATTGTTTAAAGAGTATGAGTCAGCAATTAACTGTGGATCACTTGCATCTGGCGGCAGACTATATGCAAGATTATTTGAAAGGATTGAAATCCAGAAGAGTGGCACCCACTCCCGAGCAGGTAAAGCAGCTTGATGTTTTTGATATCCCTTTGCCAGATTCCAGCAGTGACCCCAAAGAAGTGTTGAATCTGTTGCATGAATATGGTTCTCCGGCTACCGTAGCCAGTGCCGGCGGACGATACTTTGGATATGTGATCGGATCGGCCCTTCCCGCGGCTCTGGCAGCCTACTGCCTGGCTGGTGCTTGGGATCAATGTGCGGGACTACATGTGTTATCACCCACAGGAGAAAAACTGGAGCAGGTGGCAGGGAATTGGTTAAAGCAGTCCCTGGGGTTACCAATGGAGGCTGGAACAGGTTTTGTGACCGGGGCCACCATGGCCAACTTTACAGGATTGGCGGCGGCTCGGCACGCTTTGCTAAAACAGCTCAATTGGAATGTTGAAGCTAATGGATTATACGGGGCCCCTGAAATAAAGGTGGTGGTAGGGGATGAGGTACATGTAAGTGTATTAAAGGCCCTTTCGCTGCTGGGATTTGGCAGCGAACGCATCACCCGCATACCGGTGGACGCCCAAGGTCGCATGAAACCACAGCAAATTGAAATAGGAGCGGGGCCTACTATTGTATGCTTACAGGCCGGTAATGTGGATAGTGGCGCCATTGACCCCATGCATGAGATCATTCCTAAAATCCAACGGGACGATGTTTGGGTACATATCGATGGGGCATTCGGGCTTTGGGCAGCAGCTACTCCTACCTTATCGCATTTGGTGCAAGGCGCTGTGCTGGCGGACTCCTGGGCTGTGGATTTACACAAGTGGCTTAATGTTCCCTACGACAGCGGTGTGGTGATATGCCGTGATCCTCAACATTTGCGGGCTTCAATGTCTGTAAATGCGGCCTATCTACCCCCACCGGGATCGCAAGGCCCTTATCAATATACCCCAGGTATGTCTCGGCGCGCTCGCGGCGTGGACGCCTATGCGGCCTTGTACTCTTTAGGAAGATCCGGTTTAGCTGAACTTATTGAGAAAAGCTGCCGTCATGCCCGTCACTTTGCCAAGGCGCTACAAGAGGCCGGTTATCAGATACTTAATGAGGTGGTGCTCAATCAGGTCTTAGTGGATTTTGGCGATCATACCGATCAAATTATGGAGTCTTTGCAAAAAGACGGAACCTGTTGGGTGGCTGGTACTACCTGGCAGGGCAAGAATGCCATGCGCATCAGCGTCAGCAGTTGGGCCACTACTGATGATGATGTGGAACGTTCCCTGGCAGCTATGATAAGTACCGCTTCTGATTTGGGCTAAGTTGAAGCAAGTTAATCAGGAATATAGGTTATATCCCAGCTTCAAATTGACATAGACCAGTAACAACACAGCGAAGTCCACGGCAGGGTTGAATGAGCGTCTGCTTTCGGCCATAAGCGGCCGGTCAGACCAACGGTCTTGTATATGAGCCGTAGGTGTTAGCCTATGGATTATATACATTGGTGTAGCTAGTAATTAATTTATAGATTTCCATTCTTCCTAATTTATCTCTCGTCCAGGATAACCGTACAGAAATTTAGCTATGATTCAAATTAAGTTTTCGATATTAATAGTACACCAGTTAGCTATTCAAAATTATTAGCTGGTTTGATACCAATGAGGTTAATAATTTGTGTTGATAAAATATATATGCCATGATACGATTATTCATCCTCTACGTGTTTGTTCTAGCACTTAGTGTTGGAACTGTTAAAGCACAGTACAGTACAGGTAGTGATGACCTTAATAGAAATTTAATCAAAATCGATGCCGAGGCCAGTGTTAATTTTGGTGCTTTCAAGTCAGATCTTATCGGTTCATACGATATTACAAATGGTGAAATTGATTACCTATCAGTTAAACTAGGAATGTCTGCAGGCGATATTTATATGACGGTTCGAATTGCTAAAATCACCTCAGTAGATATTGAGAAAGTTGTCGATGTTTACCAGGTTCATCGAAGAAAAGGATGGGGAGTTATGGCGAAAGAACTGGGTATCAAGCCAGGATCTCCGGAGTTCCATGCACTTAAAGGAAGTAAGAATAAAAAAGCAAAGGGTTCAACAAAATCAAATAATCCAAAAGGGAAAAAGGGATAGTCATTTACCTCATTGTAATACGCACTATACCGGTCCTTGAAATGAATTAATTGTTAGAGAGTTGTATGACCGACTGCTAACGGCCAAAAGCAGCAATTAGGCGACCAACTAACTACTCGAAAATCCTCTTACTAACTTTCCTTTAATCTCTCAATCATTCAAACTATTAGTTTTATCAGACCTACAGCTCCTAGTATCAAGCCAATTATAGTTCGAGCATCCTTAATAATCCTCATTAAAGCAGCCCAATAGGAAATATCCTCTTTGACAATAATTTCCGAATAAATTTTTGAATTTTCAGAATAGGAATCTTCAGTAAATAAGGGAGCATGGGGACAGCAGAAAAAAGCAACAAAAGAAAAGCGGCAAGGT
>JAOTYN010000125.1 GCA_029861825.1 Cyclobacteriaceae bacterium | reverse complement strand
ACAATGGCTTTTACTACGATGTGGATTTTGGAGATATTGAATTCGGGGCTGACGATCTGCAAAAAGTTGAGCAAAAAATGCTGGAGCTGGCCCGGCAGAAAAACACCTACCAGCGCCAGGAAATTGACAAAGAAAAGGCCGTGGCCTATTTCCAAGAAAAAGGTGACCAGTATAAACTGGAACTTTTAAAGGATCTCAATGATGGTGAGATAACCTTTTACCAACAGGGCGACTTTATTGATCTTTGCCGAGGCCCGCATATCCCTCACACCGGATTTATCAAAGCCATCAAATTGTTGAATGTGGCTGGGGCATATTGGAGAGGTGATGAGAAGAACCCCCAGTTGACCCGTATATACGGGGTTTCTTTTCCTAAGAGTAAGGAACTTCAGGAGCATCTGGCGCTACTGGAAGAAGCACGGAAACGGGATCATCGAAAGTTGGGTAAAGAGCTGGAGTTGTTTGCCTTTTCCGAAAAAGTAGGTATGGGGCTGCCCCTGTGGTTGCCAAAAGGCACTCAATTGCGGGAGCGACTGGAGCAGTTTTTGAGAAAGGCTCAGGTCAAAGCGGGCTATGATCCGGTAGTTACCCCTCACATCGGATCAAAGAATCTATATGTCACCTCAGGCCATTACGAGAAATATGGGGAAGACAGTTTTCAGCCTATTCAGACTCCGCATGAAGGGGAGGAGTTCTTGTTAAAACCCATGAACTGTCCTCATCACTGCGAGATCTTCAAGGTGCGACCGCGTTCCTATAAAGAGCTTCCGCTGCGATTGGCCGAATTCGGCACCGTATACCGGTACGAGCAGCATGGTGAATTGCACGGATTAACCCGGGTGCGGGGATTTACTGTGGATGATGCCCATATATTTTGCCGGCCCGATCAAGTAAAGGACGAATTCCTGAAAGTAATTGATCTGACATTATACGTGTTACGAGCCTTGAACTTTGAAAATTTCACTGCTCAACTGTCATTTAGAGATCCCGGCAACCAGGAAAAGTACATCGGTAGCGATGAAGTTTGGGATCGCGCTGAAAGAGAAATTGCAGAAGCCGCCCTGGAAAAAGAGCTTCCTACAGTAACTGAATATGGTGAGGCAGCATTCTATGGTCCGAAATTGGACTTTATGGTTAAAGATGCTCTGGGGCGCATCTGGCAGCTGGGTACTATTCAAGTGGATTACAATCTTCCCGAGCGCTTTCAGTTGGAATATATCGGCGCCGATAATCAACGGCATCGCCCGGTGATGATCCATAGGGCACCCTTCGGATCTATGGAGCGATTTACGGCAGTGCTGATCGAACATTGTGGGGGTAATTTTCCATTATGGCTGTCGCCGGAACAGATTGCCGTCTTGCCCATATCCGAGAAGTTCCACCACTATGCCCAGGATCTTTTTAAGCAGTTGGAGGCCCAGGACATTACTGGCTTCCTGGACGACAGGGATGAAAAGATCGGAAGAAAGATCAGGGATGCGGAAGTCAAGAAAGTACCCTATATGTTGATCGTGGGAGAGCGCGAAGAGACAGAAGAATTGGTATCGGTCCGAAAGCATGGCGAAGGTGACATGGGACAAATGCCTTTGGCGCGATTCATTCAGTTTTTTAAGGATGAAATCACCAAAGAATTGCAGCATAATTAACAATGGATATCTTTGATTATTTGAATAATAACAGCGATATTTGCCACTCATTTTTCTTAACCAAACAAGGAGGAAACTATTAGGAGACCAAGAAGACGAGGTTACCGAGGTCGCGTCGAGGAACCTTACAAAGTAAATGACAAGATAGCCGCTCAATTTGTGCGGGTAGTGGGCGACAACGTAAAGGTAGATATTTACGATATTCAGACTGCCCTGAAATTGGCAAAGGAGCAAAATCTGGATTTGGTGGAAATCTCCCCCAAAGCAGATCCTCCGGTTTGTAAGATCGTAGATTATTCAAAGTTCAAATACGATCAGAAGAAAAAGCAGAAGGAAATAAAATCCAAGGCACAAAAAACAGTGCTGAAGGAGATAAGGTTTGGTCCCAATACCGATGAGCATGATTTTAATTTTAAGTTGAAACATGCCATCAATTTCTTGAAAGACGGCGCTAAGGTGAAGGCCTATGTGCATTTCGTGGGCCGTACTATTGTGTTTAAGGAGAGGGGAGAGATCTTATTGTTGCGATTGGCCCAGGAGTTGGAAGAATATGCCAAGGTCGACCAGCTGCCCAAATTAGAGGGAAAACGCATGTTTCTAATGCTGTCGCCCAAAAAGGTTAAAAAATAAAAAGATGCCTAAAGTAAAAACGAAATCAGGTGCAAAAAAACGTTTTAGACTTACCGGAACTGGTAAGATCAAGCGAAAGCACGCTTATAAGAGTCACATTCTAACAAAGAAGGAGACCAAGCAAAAGCGGAACCTCACGCATTTTACCTTAGTGGATAAAGCGGATGTTCCCAGAGTTAAGAAAATGTTGAACTTGTAGTTCAGCAATTTGAAGGTTGTTTCACCGGATTGCATGGTTTAAAGAATCCTTAGGATCACCTGTAGTCAAAAAACTAAAATTATGCCTAGATCAGTAAACAGCGTAGCTTCCAAAGCTCGCAGAAAAAAGATCCTTAAGTCGGCCAAGGGATATTGGGGCCGTCGAAAAAACGTCTACACCATTGCAAAAAATGCCGTGGAAAAAGGTATGCAATATGCATACCGGGATCGCAGAGTTAAAAAACGCGAATTCCGCAAGCTTTGGATTTTAAGGATTAACGCAGGAGCGCGTGAACACGGTCTTTCTTATTCTCAATTGATAGGAGGCCTTAAAAAAGCTAACATTGATTTGAACCGGAAAGTGCTTGCAGACCTTGCTATGAACCACCCAGAAGCTTTCAAGGCGGTGGTTGATAAAATCAAGTAGGTATTTTAAGGCAGTTAAAGTATTGAAGATCCCGGGGTTTCCTCGGGATCTTTTTTATGTTTGATCAAACTTCTCCTGAAGTTGGTCGAATTAATCCCCGTACCCCTTATCAAATGTTAAATAAATGCTTTAATTAGTAGCGGTTTTTCCACAGGGAATACCACTAGAAATTTTTCCTAACCGATTAAAATCAACTAATGGACTTCATTGATAAATATGCCGGCATAGTAGTGGATATGGCAGTACAGTACGCTCCCAAGATCCTGTTGGCGCTGGTGGTTCTTATTGTAGGCTTGCGCATTGTAAAGATATTAATGAACCTCATGCGCAATGCGCTGAACACCCGGAATGTAGAAGAAACCTTAAGCAGATTTTTGTCCAATTTGATTGGTTGGCTGCTCAAGGTGGTGGTTTTTATCAGTGTGTTCTCCATTCTGGGAGTGGAGACCACTTCATTTGTGGCTTTGTTGGGTGCCGCCGGCCTGGCGGTCGGCCTGGCCCTGCAGGGTTCACTGGCTAATTTTGCTGGAGGTGTTTTGATCCTGTTGTTCAAACCATTTAAAGTAGGGGATAAGATCCAATCTATGGGCAGGACCGGTAATGTTAAAGAAATCCAAATAATTAATACCATTCTAACTACAGCAGACAATAAAACAGTAATACTGCCTAATGGAGCAGTGATGAATGGCGATATAATCAATTACTCAGTGGAAGGCATGATAAGAGTCGATCTAACCGTGGGCATTTCTTATGACTCGGACATCCGAAAAGCCAAAGAGTTGTTGATGCAAATCATGCAGGAGCACCCCAAGGTTTTAAAAGATCCGGCTCCCTTCGTAGGAGTTGAGGCTCTGGCCGATAGCTCCGTAAACTTAGCCGTGAGGCCTCATTGTAATCCCGATGACTATTGGGATGTGTATTTCGAGGTGTTGGAAAACTGTAAAATTACTCTGGATGCTGCGGGAATCAGTATTCCCTTTCCACAACTGGATGTGCACATGGACAAATAGGGCAAAGATCTGCTGATACCAGCGTTTTAGGCCGATTTAGAAAATTTTCTGGAATTTTTCGGGTTACTTTCAAGGTTTTCTGGGTATTAATTATACTTATCAGAGATAAAATATAACTATTTTATGAGCATGTTCCAGAAACTAGTTGGCAAAATAAGCCAGTCGTTAGGTATAATCCTTACCTGTACCGTGATAATCTTAGTATTCGTGCAGATCGTCCGCGTGATCCTGACTTAAAGAATCCAGTTCATATCGTTACAGCTTGATCTTTTTACAGTGAGGGTGCGTTCTCAAGTATGATCCTATAATCCTTTGTATATCTTGATTATCGAAATAGGGGACTATGCAGTCCGTAAGATCGCTTAACTGCGATTGCTGCAGACTATCGTCAGCAAATCCAAAGCCCTTGTAGATACCGTTTTCCACCCACACCAGAGAGGTCTCGTCGTCTTTGCGACCAGAACCCAACAACAAGAAGGAGTTGTTCAAGTGATTGAACTGCTCAAGACTATGTTGAACCCGCCGGTTGTAGGATCCTGGGGATTCCTCTGCCACACAAGCACCCTGGCAATTTCCCTGATCATACTCCAGGCAGGCTTGGGGTAATTTCTGAATGTTACTCAACCTTTTACAAAGGCCGTGATCCTCAACCTGCTTTCTCAAGTAATCCCAGGCTTGATCAAAACTTCTGAATGAAATAATAGGTTGTTCACTGGGCCTGGATTTGGCCACTGCCAAGCGCAGGTAACCATTACCGTCGAAGTACTGATGGATCCCCCAGCAGGCTTGAGTAAAGCGCTGTGAGCGATTGAACCGGGGCCAGTATTTCTTGATCTCATGGGATTCCAGCAACAAGGCAATGAGCTCATTACCGCAGAGTTCGAAGGTGATATTACTGATCTGGTAGCGGAAGTCCATGGACCTTTGAGACCGTCCGAACTGCACAAAATGGTTGAGTACACGTTGACGAATATTTTTCGCTTTACCCACATAAATTACCTGGGCTTTCTTATTCAGGAAATAATAGACTCCCACCGATTCCGGCAATGCCTCGAAATCTTCGGTATCTAAATTAGGAGGTAAAATGCCTTCTCGAGAAAATCGATTCAAAGCGTGTTCCAACTGATTGTTATGGTCGTTCTTAATAAGATAGTCCAACAAGGTTACGGTAGCGCGGGCATCCCCAAAGGCCCGGTGGCGATGTTCAATGGGTATGCCAAGGGTAGCACAAAGCGTTCCCAGGCCGTAGCTGTGTAAACCGGGGATCACCTGCCTGCTCAGTCGTACCGTACATAATTTCTTGCGAAAATAATTGATCCCCAGGCTGTAAAATTCCCGTCGCATGAAGGAATAGTCAAAGCCGGCATTGTGAGCCACGAAGATTTTGTCCTTGGTGATGGATTCGATCCTAGGAGCTATATCTTTAAAAATAGGGGCGGAGGATACCATCTCGTTGGTGATACCCGTTAGTAAAGTGACGTACGGTGGTATTTCCTTTTCTGGATTCACCAGACTATGGAATTCGTCAACGATCTTCTTACCATCAAAAATATAAATGGCTACTTCCGTGATACGATTACGTCCGGCAAAGCCTCCGGTAGTTTCCAGATCGATGACAGCGAACATGCTCAAAGGCCTTCTTGATTTAGTAGTCGGATGGCGCTCTGACAAGCCGTGAAAATCCTCTTGTGGTCGTGATTGATCCTCAGATACTCCCGGACAATGGTATCGCGATAGTAATTGTCGGGTTTACGCCGGTACATGTTACCGGCCTGGTAGCTGGAACGTTCTTTTATTCCGTTCAACTCCTTGTCCAATTCCAGTCGACGTCCCTGACACTCCAGTAACACGAAGCGGTCATTGCGATCGTGCCGGTATACCTTTTGTATGTCATAGGGCTTTAAGGTGAACTCCTGCATCAATTGGTGGGATCTTTGTAAAAGTACTTCTAGATCGCAGGGCAGCACTTTGACCACGGGGTGGGCTTTGATCACCCTACGGTGAGCAAAGCGTTGTCGGTATAATAAATCAATATTCCTTTGATATAGATCAAACCGCAGTATCATATCACCTAGTACCAGAATCAGTGAATCGCGGTTGTCTTTAAAAGAAAATATTTTCATATGACAATAAAAATAGTAAAATACTAAATTAATTAGTATTAATAACTGAGTATTTTTTTAGTAAATTTCCAGCAACCAACACAAAGGTCCTATGTGTTACGATGTTGCTTATTTGACCAAGAAGATCGAGTACTACGAAAAGCGTTTCAACGCCTCCTACGGGAATATCCCATTTGCTCCCATGTATCACAGCAATGGCTTTGATCACATGGACCTACCGGTCATTACCAACGATGAACCTTCCACTATTCAAATGTATAGCTGGGGACTGATCCCGGCCTGGGTCAAGGACCCTGAAAAAGCACAAAAAATCCAAAACCAAACCCTTAATGCCCGCGATGATACCTTATTTGAGAAGCCATCGTTTAAGCATGCGGCTCAACACCGGCGATGTCTGGTTTTGGTAGATGGATTTTACGATCACCATTGGAAAGACCAGAAGTCGTTTCCTTACTACATTCAAAGAAAAGACCGCGAGTCCTTTGCCATGGGAGGCATTTGGGAGATCTGGCGGTTTAAAGAGATGGTACGCCACACTTTTTCTATAATCACCACCGATCCGAATGAGAGAATGGCCTGGATTCACAATCGCCCACGAGCATCTGAGGGCCCTCGCATGCCTTTTATATTAAACCCTAAGGAGGAGCGAAAATGGATTGATCCCACATTATCGCCTCAGGAAGTACAGGATCTTATTAAACCTTTGCCCCAGGAGTACTTATCGGATCACACGGTAAGCCGCTTGCGCGGGAAGGCCTACCCTGGCAATGTAGCTTCGATCAGGGACTCCGTCACCTATCAGGAATTATCGACGCAGCAGGGTAGCTTGTTTTGAAGAAGAGCCTAGGATTGTGAATTCCACTCTTCGGTTAAGCCGCCGGTTCAGTTCACGGTCATTATTGGCAATGGGTCGGGTATCTCCATATCCTTTGGTCTGCAATCTGCCGGAAGCAATGCCTTGCTGCACCAGGTAGTCTTTAACCCGATCCACCCGATCCCAGGAAAGTTGCAGATTAAGTTCAGACTGACCCACATTGTCGGTATGCCCACCCAGCTCGATCTCCAATTGAGGGTATTCCTTAAGCAGTTTTACCAATTTATCCAGCTCACTGAAAGACTCCTGTTGTAATTCCGCTTTGGAGCGCACAAAAAAGATGTTCTCAATGGGTATTTTTTCACCTTCGACCAGTGGGATCAATTGCAGGTCAACTTGTATTTCTCCATATTTTTTTGCCCCACTGAGATCAATGGTTTGGTGCAACGAAATAAATCCTGGAGTTTTAGCCAGGAATTGATAGGCCTTACCATGCGGTAATACCATTTTGTATGATCCGTCCAGCGGATTGGAGCGGGCTATACCCTGTTCCTGATGACCCTGGGTAAGGTGAAAGGTGATGGCAGCTTGCAGGGGTTGCTGATTATTGGCATCCAGCACTTTCCCTTTAACCATTACCACGGGATCGGGCTGCACTTCTTGAGGAAGTTCAATACGATAAATATCCCGGGAATTATTCGCAAGGTTCTTGGAAACGAAATAAGCGTATTTTCCTTTAGCAGCTAATGAGTAATAGGCGTCCCAGGTATTGCTGTTGACGGAGGGCCCTAGGTTGATAGGCTTGGACCAGTTGTTCCAAGTATCATCTAGTCGTTTGGCGTAGAAAATGTCGCTACCGCCATATCCTCCATGTCCTTCCGAGGCGAAGTACAGGGTCTTACCATCTGCCGCCAGGAAGGGGGCGAAATCGGCTCCACTGGTATTAATGGTGACTCCCAGGTTCATGGGCTTTCCCCATTTGCCATTCTTGCACAGGCTTACATAGATGTCCTGATCGCCGTACCCCTCACGTCGATGAACCGACATGAAAAGCACTTTGCCGTTAGCGGCCATTGCATAATCCACATAGGGACTAAAATTGTAGAAATCTTCGATTTGGATCTTGGATGGATAGGTCCACCCATTCTTGGACCGGTAGCTTATGGACACGCCCTTTTTGACGTAGCCACCTTTGATATATTCATTTATGAGTAGTAGGCTGTTGCCATCAGGCGATACGGAGCTAACTCCATTAGGATGCTGGTCATTAAGGGGCCAGCCCATATTTCGTACAGCAGTCCATTTTTGTCCGTCGAAGGTGGCGATATAGATATCCTGGTCATCCTGCTTACCACGAATGTTCTTGGGGTAGTTTTGCCGGCAGAAATAGAGGGTCTTGCCATCACTAGAGATTACCGGTTTGGTTTCCGTAAAGGAGGTATTGATCGCTGTGCCCAGATGTTCCTTGGGACTATTGAACAGCAATTTTGTTGAATGCACTTGCGCCGGAACCTGACAGATTGCACCCAGACAGAGCATGAGGGACCACAATAAGCTTTTCATTGTTTTTTGAAATAGCTGTATCCCTCAAAAATAGGGGTTATTTACGTTCAATAACTTTCAGAACTGCCTCAAATATGTCATTGGTACCTAATCCATATTTTTCCATTAATTCGGCAGGTTTCCCGCTTTCACCGAAGCTGTCATTCACTCCGACCATTTCCATGGGAGTGGGTAGTTGTTGGGATAACAATTGTGATACACTGCCTCCTAAGCCGCCATTTATTTGGTGTTCCTCTGCAGCAACCGCACATTTGGATTTCATAACCGAGTCTAAAATGGCTTGTTCGTCCAGTGGTTTTATGGTATGGATGTTTATTACCTCGGCGCTAATTCCTTTTGATGCTAATAGGGCTTCCGCTTCGATCGCGTGCCACAGTAGGTGTCCGGTAGCGAATATGCTTACATCCGATCCTTCGATGAATTTTACGGCTTTTCCTATTTCAAAATTCTGATCTTCGGGGGTGAATATGGGTACCTTAGGTCGTCCAAATCTTAAATAAACCGGGCCGTGGTGTTTGGCAATGGCGATGGTGGCTGCTTTGGTCTGATTGTAGTCGCAGGGATTGATCACGGTCATATTCGGCAGCATCTTCATCAACCCCAGATCTTCCAACATTTGATGAGTGGCCCCATCCTCACCCAGAGTAATTCCCGCGTGTGAAGCACAGATCTTCACATTCTTTTCCGAGTAAGCTATGGATTGCCTGATCTGGTCATAAACCCGGCCGGTAGAGAAATTAGCAAATGTACCGGTGAATGGTATTTTACCTCCTGTGGCCATGCCAGCAGCCAGACCCATCATGTTTGCCTCCGCTATACCCACTTGAAAAAACCGCTCGGGGAATTCATTTCTGAAATCTCCCATTTTTAGGGAGCCTGTGAGATCCGCGCACAATGCTACCACGTCTGGATTATTGCGGCCCACTTCCAATAAGCCCGCGCCGAACCCCGATCGGGTATCTTTTTTCTCTGTGTAGGTGTATTTTGTCATTTTCCGAATAGGTTTAATGTTTTGGTGGTTCCCGATTTGATTTCAAAGGTATAAATTTTTGTAAACTTGCTTCCCAAGGCGTTTTCGGCCCGGAATACCAATTTGTATTGGCCGGGCTGTATGCCCATGGTCTCCCTGGGCTTGCCGCTTATGTTCAGTACCCAGCGTTGAGTTTGATCATTGTTTATCACATAAAGACTACCATGACCGGTAACATTGGTATTGATGTTCAGCACGCCGGGAGCAGCAATGTTCAGGGTAGTGGTTTGGTCGGGCAAGATCTCTACTTTACGGCGGATACGCGGTAAGGTCAGAATCTCCAAATCGTATTCTCCTGCCAAATAGGTCTCCCGACCAGTTATGGTCTGTGTATGGATAACTGCCGGTTTACCGGCCCGCCGAACCAACACTGCTACCGGCCCCCCATACTCACTGTAATTACGCTGTGACATCTGCAAATGTCCCTGGGGAGTCTTGAAGTTGATCACGTTG